>JAGWYI010000227.1 GCA_018969455.1 Bacteroidota bacterium
TTCCGTACGCGTTACCCTCGGTGATAACGAATATTTTAAAGAAATCGGTCCGATCGCCTATGAAGGAAGGGAATCCGATAACCCCCTTGCCTTTAAACATTACAATCCCGACCAGATTGTAGCGGGCAAAACCATGCGCGAACACCTGCGTTTTGCGGTGGCCTATTGGCACAGTCTGTGCGGACAGGGCGGCGATCCTTTTGGTCCGGGCACCAAAAATTTCCCATGGTTGCAGGCAAATGAGCCCCTTCAGCAGGCCCGCAACAAAATGGATGCGGCATTTGAATTGATCACCAAACTCGGCATCCCGTTTTATTGTTTTCACGACTTCGATTTGATTGCCGAAGCCGAAACCCTGGCGGAAAGCGAAACCCGCTTGCATGCCATGGGCGCCTATGCCAAACAAAAAATGGATGCTTCCGGCGTGCAATTGCTGTGGGGAACGGCCAATCTGTTCAGCCACCCGCGCTATATGAACGGCGCGGCAACCAACCCCGATTTTGCGGTTGTTGCGCACGCTGGCGCGCAAGTGAAAATGGCGCTCGATCTTACCATAAGTCTTCAGGGCAGCAATTATGTGTTCTGGGGCGGCCGCGAAGGATACCAGTCTCTGCTCAATACCGACATGAAGCGCGAACAGGAACACATGGCGCGTTTTCTGCACCTGGCGAAAGATTATGCCCGAAAAGCGGGCTTTACAGGCCATTTTTTCATCGAACCCAAGCCCATGGAGCCCAGCAAGCACCAATACGACTTTGATGCGGCGACAGTGATCGGGTTTTTGAAAACGTACGGACTGGAGCAGGATTTTAAACTCAACATTGAGGTAAATCATGCCACTTTGGCCTTGCACACGTTTCAGCACGAATTGCAGGTGGCGGCCAACGCGGGCATGCTCGGCAGCATAGACGCCAACCGCGGCGACTATCAAAACGGCTGGGACACCGATCAGTTTCCCAACAACGCATACGAACTCACCGAGGCCATGCTTGTCATACTGGGTGCGGGTGGTTTTCAGGGCGGCGGCATCAATTTTGACGCCAAAACAAGGCGCAATTCTACCGATCTGGCCGATTTATTCCACGCACACATTGGCGGGATGGACACCTTCGCCCGCGCTTTGCTTGCGGCGGATGCCATTTTACAAAAATCGCCTTATGCTGCCATGCGCCAGGCGCGTTATGCGAGTTTCGACGCAGGCGAAGGCGCTGCATTTGAGGCAGGAAAACTGGATTTGAACGATCTGGCCCGCATTGCGCGGGCACAGGGCGAGCCCGAACAGCGCAGCGGACAGCAGGAATTGTATGAAAACATCCTGAACAGGTTTGTATAAGGCTGTTATCCGTCTGCTTTCAGGCGGTAAGTGCCACCGGTGAGTCGTTTTTGGGCAAAATCGAAGTATTCGGGCACAATTTCGAAGCCCAAGTAGTGTCGTCCTTCCATTTGGCTCACCACCGCCACCTGCCCTGAGCCGAGGAAGGGATCGAGCACCACGTCGCCGGGCAGGCTGGAATAAGCCAGGATTTTTCTGATGATTTCTGCGGGTAATTTGGTGGGTGTTTTTACATCGCCGTTCCAGTATTCGCGGGAGATATTCCACACATCTTCCTTGTCTTTGTAGTGTGCGCTGCCGCCATCGGGGTGTTTGGCATCCTTTTCGAAACGGGCATAAGGGTAAAACTGGCGCTGTTTGTCGTCTTTGGCGGCAAAAAGAATGTGGTAATGCGAAGAAACATATTTGCGGGTAGTAACCAGCCCGAATTGATATTTCCAAACCAGGTGATTCACCAGTGTGAGTTCCTGTTCGTCGAGTGCGATGAGTATATCTTTTAAATAATTCCAGCCCGAAAAAATGTAGAGTGATCCGCTTGGTTTGAGCACCCGGCGCACCTCGGAAAGCCAGGCACGCGTAAATTCCAGGTAATCAACGCCTTTCACCTCGTTGTATCCCTCCAGTACCCGATCCGGTTTTCGGTTGTAATTGCCCCTTTTGGCGCCAAATTCGATGCCAAACGGCGGGTCGGTAATCACCAGATCCACACTGTTGTCGGGTATGCGCGCACGCATGCCTGAAATGCAATCTTCTTGAAAAATTTGATCTGTGTCCATGCTGAAATCGGGCTCCAAGTACGGAAATTTTGCAGCAACATCTGAAAAAAAATGTTGGAATTCCCGCCGCATTAAAACAAAATGAGCGAAACCAAAAGTCCGATTGCAAACAAAAAGAGAAATAACATGACATACAGCATATTGTAAGCCATCCATTTAAGTATAGTCCATTTCCAACTTTGTTCGTAATAATGATGCATGCCCAATAACAAAAAGACATCGATCCACAGAAACAGGATAAACCACCAGCCGCCCAGATGCAAAAAGCTGGATAAAATGAGCGCAAAGGTGATCATGAGGTATGATGCGGAGTGTTGATGCATTAAAAAAACAAAATGCTCCACATAATACCGTTTTTGATTGCGGTAAAAGAGGGTCAACACAGCTGCCATAAAGGCGATCAAGGCCAAAATGGTCCAGGCAAAAGAGCCAATATAGTGGTGTACCAGTCCGGCAGGATCTTTAAACGATTTGATGCTTTGGCGGAACAGAATTTTGTCGAACCAGTTGGTGACGTTTTGCATGGCCAGGAGTTCGTCGGTACTGTATTCAAAAATATCCTGAACGGCAAATTTGTGGCTGTACGACATCAAATTGAGTCTGATGGAATCCTGTTGTTGAATTGAATCGGCTCCTGAAGCTTGCAAGCTGTCTTGCAGGCCTTTGAATTTGCGCAGCAAATGCATTTCGCGCGGGAAAACCTTTGCAACCAGCTGGTGGATAAGTGGCAGCGAGATGCTGTCTTTTTGCGGTTTGGGCAAATTTCGGTATGCCAGATTCAGTTTGTTGATTTTGGCGTTAAAGTTCAGGGTTTCAATCAGTTCGTTGGGCTCCAGCGAGCTGGTGTCTGTTTTTGTTTTTGATTTAAAATTAAAAGAAAAATTATCTCCCATGTTGTTGAATTGCAAGCCTTTGGAACCCATGCTGCGGTTGAAGAGCAGAAGGAAAAAGAACATCACAATGAAGAAGAACTGTACGGGGTGCGGATAGCGCTTTTGTTTGCCCGAAAAATAAATTTTCGTGACACGTCCGGGGATCATCAATTCCCATACTGCCCGGATAAATTTGCTGTCTAAATGGCTGAAATGCGTCCAGAACCGCCTGAGCAGTTCCGACATTTTGATTTTGCCATTGTTGTTTTTTTGTCCGCAATGGGGACAGAATTTTGCCTTTTCAGGCAGCGACTTTTCGCAATTGAGACAGGAATGGATGTTTTCCATGGGTGTTTTTTTGCCGTGGAAAGGTAAAAAAATCTGACAACATCGAATGGAGGGATCCATTTTGCGCAATTTGTGGAAAAGAAAATTTTCGTCAACCAAAAGCACATTCCTGTTTTTGAAAGTTTCATGTTGGTACAAATTGGCTTATTTGCACTGTTTTTATATCCAGATCGAACATTGTATGAAAGCTTCATTGGCTACCCTGTTTTTCCTTTGTGCATTTGCCATTTGCCTGCCGGCACAAACGATTCATAATTTGGTTGAACAATACCTGTTGAACCATCAAAGCGAACTCCAAATTGATCTTGTGACTGCTCGAAGTGGCTGGATCATTTCGGATTATTACCAAAGCCCCAACGACCCGATCGCGCACGCCTATGTACAGCAGGCCGTGCACGGCATTCCGGTTTACAACGCCATCAGTTCTCTGGCGGTAAAAAACAATCAAATTGCAGTGTTCAACAGCGGTTTTTTGCCCCCTGTCCAAACGCAGCCCAATGCCTTGCCCGGAACGGAGAAAGTGTTGTTGCAGGATGCCATCCGAATGGCTTCCCTGCACAAAGGCATCGAAACAGGCGCTCTGGCAACACTTCCTTCGCCTGAAAACAAGCTGCGCATCAGCCAGTTTTCGGCAGCCAATCTTGCAAACGGCCCCATTCGGGTTCAGGAAGTGTATTTTAATCAAAACCAGGCCCTGCGTTTGGCCTGGCAAGTGGAAATACCGCACAAAAGTGACTGGTGGGTGATGCTCATTGATGCACTTACAGGGGATGTGCTTTTTACCGGAAATTACACCGTGTATTGTGCGTTTCATCCGACAGAACAAGGCAATTTCATCGGAAAATCGGCTGTTGCACCTGCAGAAAACCTCGGAGCGGCACAGTATCGAGTGGTGCCTTTGCCCGGAGAAAGCCCCAATCATGTTCCATTTGGCAAACTTTCAGATCCGGCTGATCCAATCGCGTCTCCTTTTGGCTGGCATGACACCAATGGCCTCGCCGGTGCGGAATATACCATCACACGCGGCAACAATGTATATGCCTATGAAGACCGCGATGCCGATGACCAACCCGGCTACAGCCCGGACGGAGGCGCTGACCTGAATTTTGATTTTCCCTTTGATCCCGCAGCACAACCCCTTGTTAATCAGGATGCCGCGATTACCAATTTGTTTTATGTAAATAATTTTATGCATGATATGACCTACCATTACGGGTTCGATCCGTCAGGTGGGAATTTTCAATCCAGCAACTACGGGCTTGGCGGAATGGGTGGTGATTATGTAAACGCAGAGGCACAGGACGGATCAGGCACCAACAACGCCAATTTTTCGACGCCTCCCGATGGAATTAATGGCAGAATGCAAATGTATATATGGAATTCTTTCACACCGAGCGGCATCGACAAGGATTGTGACTTTGACAATGGTGTGATTGCGCATGAGTATGGACATGGTGTTTCAACGCGGCTGACGGGCGGGCCACAAAATTCGGGTTGCCTGTTTAATGCAGAACAAATGGGTGAAGGCTGGAGCGATTACTATACCCTGATTACCACCGTAAAGGCTGGTGACAATCGGAATACTGCCCGCTCGGTCGGTTCCTATGCGCAAGGTCAACCGGCCAGCGGATTGGGTATCCGGAACAAATTGTACACAACCGACATGTCTGTGAACAATTATACCTACAATTCCATTAAATTTGGCTCGCAAGATCCCCACAATGTAGGCGAAATATGGACCACCATGTTGTGGGATCTGACCTGGGATCTCATAGATTCACTGGGTTTTGACCCCGATCCGATTGCCGGTCACGGCGGCAACAACATCGCCCAACACCTGATCACCCGCGGAATTCAATTGCAAAAATGCAGTCCGGGCTTTGTCGATGGCCGCGATGCCATTTTACAGGCCGATGCGCTGTACTACAACGGCGCCTATGAATGCATGATCTGGAAGGCCTTTGCACGGCGGGGGCTGGGTTACAGCGCCAGCCAGGGTAGCAGCGACAGCGCATTGGATGGAGAAGAAGCCTTTGATGTTCCGCCAAGCTGCCTGGTTGCCACACAGGCGCCCCTTGCTGCTTTCGAAACAGACCGCAAAACAAGTTGCCTGGAAGCTGCAACTTTTCAATTTACCGATAAATCCCTCTACATTTCCCAATATCTGATCTGGGATTTTGGCGACGGCACGACCTCTACAGAACGCAACCCGATCCACAAGTACAATGCAGAAGGCCAGTATACGGTTACTTTAATTGTAAAAAACAACATTGGCGAAGATACCTTAATTGCCCACAACTATATCACTGTGAGCAAGTTAGCGGCGCCTGTCGTTTCCGATGCCAATGTATGCGCCAACCAGACAGTCACCCTGACCGCTACGCCGAACGATCCCCAAAACAACATCAACTGGTTTGATTCAAACGGGAAGCTGCTGGCGAGTGGAACCAGTTTCACAACCCCTGTCCTGAATGCCGATCAAGCTTACCAGGTGCAGGAATTAAGCAATTTGCCCGTCAAAAAGGTAGGCCCGACAAACATTCCACAGGGCGGTTTCAGTACCGCGAACACAGTGGGTAAATTATATTTTACGGCTTTCAAACCATTTATCATTCACTCGGTACTGGTGCGCGCCCTTGGCGCTGGTCCAAGAACGGTTCAACTCTTTGATCAACAAGACAATGTGCTGCAAACCTATACCATCAACATGCCCAGTGGTCAATCGCGTGTAACCATGGACATCGCCGTGCCGGGCCCGGGAAAATATGCCCTTGGCGCAGGTCCCAACGCTAAAATGTTCCGTTCCAGTGCAGATATCAACTACCCATATAAATTACAGGGTGTAGTGAATCTTACCGGCGCAGGTTCGGGGCAGGAAAATTTTTACTATTTCTTTTACGACTGGGAAGTGCAGGAAATTGCCTGTTCAAGTCCGCTGGAAAACGTGTCTGTACATGTTGTTCCCGGACCGATTTCTCAATTTAATTCAGTTTTGAATGGTTTGCAGGCTACATTCAACGATTTATCCATCGGAAATCCGGTTTCCTGGCAATGGGATTTCGGCGACGGCAGCAGCAGCAACGAACAAAATCCGGTGCATGTGTACAACAGTCTCGCGGTATTCACAGCAGCCCTGACGGTGGGGGACGGAACCTGCACCCATACGAGTTACCAAACGCTGGATTTTACCACGGCAACGAATAATCTGTTGAATGCCAATAATTTGATGCGCCTGCAACCCAATCCGAGCACGGGCGCCACACAGGTGCAATTTGCAAATGAAGTCCAGCTCAAGCGCCTCGAAGTGTGGCACAGCGACGGACGTTTGATGCGGCAATTCACGCCGGAATCCGGGTTTACGCAGGTGTTTGATTTAAATTTAATTGATTTGCAATCGGGTATGTATTGGGTAAAATCGCATACAGATCAGGGTGTTTTTGTGGGTAAATTTTTAATTCAATAAATAATCTGTTTTTCGTCAATAATGGCGGCTGCGCATTTTATACCAGGATTCGCCAGATTTTGTGGACAAATCAGGATGGATTTCGCTGATTAATCATGATTTATAAA
>JAGWYI010000228.1 GCA_018969455.1 Bacteroidota bacterium
GAGGGTTTGTAACCTTTGTGTTGGTCGAGGTGTTTTGTTTCTATATTGTGGTTCGCTACAACAGCGATCAAAACGCCATTTTTTCCCACACCAGCTCCTTGATTGGCGGAAACTTGATGGAACGCCGACAAAACGTGCGCGATTATTTTGGATTAATTGAACGTGTAGACAGCCTTCGGGCTGAAAATGCCCGGCTGATGAGCGATCTGGCCAATGCCAGGGTGCTTCAAATGCCCTACCGAGATACCTTTTATCGAGTTCTGTTCGATACAATCAGTACGATTGATTCGGTACGGCATCGTATGATTCGTCCTGAATATCAATTTGTTGCAGCCCGCGTGATCAGCAATTCAATATCCAGTGTCAACAACTGGATTATGCTCAACCGTGGCAGTCTCGATGGAGTAAAACCCAACCTTGCCGTTGTATCGGAAAAAGGGATTGTTGGGATCGTACGCCATGTGACACCCCATTTTTCCATGGCCATGTCGGTATTACACCGACAAACCCGCTTATCGGCGGCATTGCCGAAGCACGACAATACATTTGGCACCCTTACATGGGAAGGCGACGACCCCAGCATCATGATGCTGCGGCAGATACCAAAATATAAAACTGTGGCCCTTGGAGAACCCGTTGTTACCAGTGGAATTTCGGCCATGTTTCCCAAGGGAATCCATATTGGTACCGTTTCGGCCCTGCCCGAGCAAGATCCCGAATTCCCTAATTTTATTCAAATGCCTGTAAAATTGAACCAGGATATGTCGGTTATCGGAGATGTGTACATTGTTCAAAACCTGTTCAAATCCGAAATTGATAGCTTGAAATTAAAAATTAAGGATGAACAATAACCTGTTTTTTCCCAGTTTATGGCGATTTATCGGCATTTATTTGGTGCAAGTCGTTTTTCTGCACCAGGTATCGGCATCATTGGGAAGTTATTTTAATATTTACCTTTACCCACTCTTCATTTTCCTCTTACCCATCCAATTGGCAACTCCATATGCCGTATTAATTGGAACACTTATGGGTTATATGGTTGATTTTGCATACGGGACTCCGGGCGTTCACGCAAGTGCCGGCGCCTTTAGCGGCTATGCGCGCGCCATCGTTTTTTATACTTTTGCCCCAAAAGGCGGCTTTTCTGGAAAGGAACTTCTATTTGTTCCTGCCTATTTTGGCTGGCAGTTGTTTGTGCAAGCCATCAGTATTTTTTTGGCAGCCCATATTTTCTGGTATTTTTCAGTATCTTATTTTACCTTCGTTTATGTGGGAGCCATCACCCTTAAAACACTGGCATCATGGCCGCTGTCTATGCTCTTTGTGTTGTTGTATATTGCATTGTTTAACCCGAAAATCTGATTTTTAACGATTTTCATAGCTGACCCATGAATAAAGCCTACGATCGGCAACGCACCATTCAAATGGTTTTTTTCATTTGCGCCTCCGCACTGTTGCTGAAGGCTGCTCAGCTTCAACTATTCGACGACTCTTTCCGAAAGCGGGCCGATGCCACCACGATTGAAAAACTGACGGTTTATCCACCGCGCGGACTGGTATTCGACCGCAAGGAACGCCTGATCATCAACAATGAGGCGACTTACGACCTGATGGTAACCTACAGTCAGGTTGATTTTGCCCATATGAATGTGGCAAAATTTTGCAATATATTGGGAATTACCGAGAAAGACTTTAAACAGTATCTCACAAAAGATTGGCGCAGTGGGAAATACTCCAAATCGGTGCCCTTTGTTTTCCTAAAAAAGCTATCGTACCTAACTTACTCGCTCCTTCAAGAGAGCCTGTATGAATTTCCAGGATTCTTCGTTCAGGTGCGCAACATCCGAGGATATCCATACAGCGTGGGTGCGCATGTATTAGGTTACATCAACGAGGTTGACCCGCGCGACATTGAGCGCGGAAAAGGGATTTACGAATCGGGTGATTACATCGGCTCTGCGGGAATCGAATTAAAATATGAGTCGATTTTAAGAGGCAAGAAAGGCTCAACTTCCTTGTTGAAAGACAATTTAGGGCGCATTGTTGGCAAATACAAGAATGGAGCATTTGACACCCTAGCGCGCGCTGGAAGCGACCTGGTTTCTTCCATCGACATCGATCTGCAAGCATATGGAGAATATTTGATGCAGCACAAAACAGGCAGCATTGTAGCCATTGAACCTTCAACAGGCCAAATTTTGTGCATGATCAGCGGCCCAAGCTACGACCCGAATTTGTTGACCATGAATCAGGGGCGCGGACAAATATTCAGCCAATTGCTTACCGACCCTTTGAAACCTTTTTTCGACCGAACCGTGATGGCTAAATACCCGCCGGGTTCTATTTTTAAAACCGTGGTTTCATTGATCGGAATGCAGTTGGGTACCCTCCACCCAGAATCCGGCTTTAGTTGCGGAGGAGGCTACTTTTATGCTGGAAGGTTGTACAAATGCCACCACAGCGGCCATTTGAGCAATGTGGTAGATGCGCTTGCGTATTCTTGCAATACATATTACATGACAGAATATCGCAACATTATTGATCATTTGGGATTCTCTACACCCCAAAAAGGACTGGATGCCTTTAATGTTTACATGAAACAGTTTGGCTTTGGAAGCCCATTGGGCATCGATTATCCCAATGAAAGCGGTGGCGGTTTTCCTACATCTGCCTATTACGACAAATTATACCCCAAAAACCTGGGGGGCTGGCGCTCGCCGACCATTATGTCGTGCGGCATCGGGCAAGGTGAACTCCAACTGACCACCCTTCAAATGGCCAACCTGGCTGCCTGTATTGCCAACAATGGGTACTGGATTGCCCCGCACCTGGCCAAATCCTTCAAAGACGGAAGCCCAATTCCGGCAATTTACAGTCAGCGTAATGTTGTGCAAATTGACCGCAATTACTTTGATTATGTGCGGGAGGGTATGTTGCAATGTGTTGCCCGGGGCACTGCGCGCATTGCCAATGTTCCCGGAATTGAAATTTGCGGAAAAACAGGCACCAGCCAAAACCCGCATGGCGACGACCATTCGGTATTTTTTGCATTTGCTCCAAAAAATGACCCTAAAATTGCCATCGCAGTGTACGTCGAAAATGCTGGCTGGGGCGCTTCCTATGCCGCACCAATTGCCGGATTAATGATTGAAAAATACCTGCGCGACAGCATTTCAAGCGACCGAAAAGGCCTGGAAACCAAAATGGCCAATTCCAACCTGATTGAAAAAGTATTAAAAAATCGCGCCGAAGCAAAAATTCAGGCCTCCCGGCCTGCCCCTCCCCGCGATACTTTGCCTAGCACCCACGATGTACCAAGCGATGTACCCGACAAATCGGAAGAAGAGCCTGTGGGTGGAAAAGCAACCGGTAAAACGCCTAAAGGCAAATAAATATACCAGGATTCGCCGGATTTTATGGATAAATCAGGATGGATTACGATGATTTATTATGATCGTTATGCACAAAATCTTGCGGCGTAAAGTATATATTTCTTTTCGCTTCCAATTTGAATAAGCCTCCGAAAATCAGGTACTTCCACGTTGGAGCACCTGGATTGCGAAAAGAACCATCCCAAGGGTGTACAATCTCAAAATCAGTCTACTCTTTTCCATTCCATATAGCTGTTACCCGAAAATAATCTTGCCTCATTCAGACAAGCCCATCCATTCTGTTTTATATTTGTTGCCTACTGCTACTGCCCTATGTGCGCCAAACGACTTTATACTTCTCAGACATCTACCCAGGGCTTGCTTCCTGTTAGACCAGGATTTTGGGTATTATTGCTATACGCCCTGGGTCAGTTGGGCTGGTCTATGGCAAGCTTTGCCGTTTCCAATTTGCTCATTTATTTTTACATGCCACCCGAGCAGGGAGCCCCTATGTTTCCCGTTTACCTGTATCAAGGCTCCATATTGGGGGTATTGACCCTGATCGGCATCATAAGTGCCGGAGGGCGTTTGTTGGATGCTTTTATTGACCCCTTCATAGCCAATTGGAGTGATCGGAAAAATTCGCATGTAGGAAAACGGCGTTGGTTTATGTTGGTAGGCGCCATACCATTGGCATTTTGCGCAACCGCCGTTTTTTTCCCGACTGACCAATCGGAATCCGCAACCAATTTTGTATGGCTTACATCAATGGTTGCGCTATATTATTTCTTTTTTGCATTTTATGTGATTCCATATACGGCTTTAATTCCAGAATTGGGTCATACGGCAGCAGATCGGATGCAAATAAGCACCCTTGTTTCCATAACGTGGGCCCTGGGTTACGTATTCGGCACCCAGGTATTCCAAATTCAAGCCTGGTTTAGCCATATGGGCATGTCGGCTGTTTCTGCCTTTCAACGCGCCGTACTCCTGTTACATATACTTTCCCTCGTATTTATGTTATTACCTGCTCTTTTTTTGAAGGAGAAAAAATATGCGCGGCAATCGCCCTCAGAAGATGGCTTGTGGGCGGCCATTCGGATGGTATTTAAAAATCAAAATTTCAGATGGTTCCTTACATCTGATTTACTTTATTGGTTGTCGCTCAATTTTATTCAATTGGGTGTGGGCTATTATACCACCATTTTATTGCAGCTCGACATTGAGTATGCTTCCCGTTTTTCGCTTATTGGCTTTTTGTGCAGTTTTGCATTTTACTGGCCAGTGAATCGTTTGGTTGGTTTGCTTGGGAAGCGCAAACTGATTTTATGGGCATTTGCTGCCTTTGCCCTTATTTTTACCCTGGTTAGTACTGCGCACTGGATACCACTCAAACCGGAAAGCATTTTATATCTATTGGGTTTTCTGTCGGCGTTTCCGCTGGCGGTTTTTGGGATTTTGCCCAATGCGGTAATTGGCGACATTGTGCAAGAGGCTGAACAAATAGAGGGCAAACAAAACGCCGGGATGTTTTACGGTGTCCGGGCTTTTGTGATGAAACTCGGAATATCGATCTCCAATTTGATTTTTCCTTCCTTGTTATTGTTGGGAAAAAGCATAGAGCATCCAGGAGGTGTACAGGCAAGTGCTGTAACGGCAGTGGCCATTTGCCTTGCTGGATGGTGGGCATTCCGAAAATACGAAGATATACCTTTGTTCTGATTATTGACCTGCTTCTACTTTATACACAATGTACTCGGTATCGCCTTGCCAGGGGAAGGGATCAACCAATTGTCGGTAGTAGCAGCGCACTGATTTACCTTCAAGTTGCTGCAATTGTGCATATACCTGGGCGTTTTGGGCCGAAAATTCCCAAACGCTCATTTGATTCATCATGGTACTTCCCCCCAGTTGGAGTTGACCTTCAAAGGTTTTGAAAATGATCCCGCGTTTTGAAACTTTGAACAGAATACCGGTTCGGGTACCATCGCTCACGGTGTAGGTACGGTACACATAATAACCGATGGAGAACAGAATGAACCCTGCGAGGAGCAGCCACATCAGTCGGCGTAGCCATTTTTTGCCAGTGTTTTTAATAGATTCTAGTTGCATAAGCGGGTGTTTCTATAATTCGTGCTGCATGATTTTGCGCATGATCTTGGGCCTACATCATTGTATATCAGCGTTCTGTATGACAAAAAGAGCAGTCTTTCAGGCGGCCATAGGATTATTTAGGACAAAAATAGTTGTTTTGGATTTAAACACCCTTTTTTGCCCCCCATATTTGAACATGCAAACGATCGGAAAACCGAAAACCATGTGTTTTGCAAATTTCCACTACCCACGCTCTCCGGTCTGCCAGGCGCTCGGGAATACTCCCTTCAGGCATGAGCCATACTTTTTCCGGGGCTATTTGGTAGCGATGGAGAAGTAGCAGCACTTCGTTCACGTCGTACTGTTCGGCAACAACGAATTTGAAGAAGGCTTTGGGGTGCTTGGAAAAGTATTGGTACACACGGGGCTTTTCCCGCAATCGTTGCACATTGTTGCTGTTTTCCAGTTTGGGAGAAACATTGTACTGATCGATCTGCTGTTCGAATTCGGGTAAAGGCAGCATGGTACCATTGGTTTCCACCTCAAAGTGGTACTCGGGGTCCAATTGTTTGAGGGTATGCATGAGCAAACCGAGTCCTTTTTGTTGCAACATTGGTTCCCCGCCTGTTAGGATCACGTTTTTCCCGGGATATGCACGCACTGCTTGAACCACTTCCCGCACAGAGCACAAAGCGATCCAGTCTTTTTTGTCAAACTTGGAATAATCGGGGTTTTGATCATTGATGTGTTGAAATCGCAAGGTATTCCAGTTCCAGGTATAATCGGTATCACACCATACGCAATGTAAGTTGCAAAGCGAGGTACGGATAAAAACTGCAGGAATGCCTATGCTTTTACCTTCACCTTGTATAGAATAAAAAATTTCCGGTTTTCCGTTGAGTTTGGCCAGTTTTAATTCCATATTCCTTTATAATTCAATGGTAAAAATGGTTCCTGCTGGTTTATTATCACTGATGCTGATGCTTCCCTGGTGCGCGCGCACCACGTGACGCACAATGTATAAGCCCAAACCGGTACCTGTACTTTGCCTTGTTTCTTCGTTTCCAATTCGATAAAACTTTTCAAATACGGCATTTTTTTCGGCATCGGGTATGCCTTTACCATTGTCGATAATGCGAAAACGTACTTTTTGAGAAGGCAATTTTTCGATAAAAAATCGGATATATGCCGGGGGATTGGTGTATTTTGCTGCATTTTCGAGCAAATTGAGAATCACAGAAGTGATTGCCACCCGATCGGCCTGGATTTCAATTAATTCCGAGGGGGCATCAATTTCGAATTGAGCCATGGGAAATCGTACTTTCAAGCCTTCGATACACTCCCGTGCGACTTGCACCAAATCGACAGATTCGTATATTGGGCGCCAATTATCTTCCAGGCGGGCAGCGAGCAACAAGCCTTC
>JAGWYI010000229.1 GCA_018969455.1 Bacteroidota bacterium
CTACAAAAAAGTCACCGAATATGCCGCAAGCCTCAAGGATATTGCCAAATTAATTACCCTCATTGAAGCCAATGACAGCATCGCCCGTATTTACGGGATGGACGATGCCCAACGAAAAGACCTGGCCAAAAAACTCAAAAAACAACGAGAAGCCGAGGCAGAAGCCGCCGCTAAAGCCCAAAAAGAAGCCGAAGCCGCACAAAAATCGCAGTCTGTCGCGCCACCACCACAAGCAGGCCAACGCAGCTCTTCCTTCTACTTTTACAATGAAGCGTTCCTGAAAAAAGGTCGAAAAGACTTTAACCGGGTTTGGGGCGATCGAAAACTGGAAGACAACTGGCGCCGAAGCCGTCGCCCCAACAGCCAAGGCGGAAATGCCGATGAACAAGCCGCTGCCGATACCACTCAAGCCAATAACGGCTTGAGCTCCAACGAAATTACCGATATCTTTAAAGGTATTCCAGCCAACGCCGAAGAACTGGCCGTGCTCAACATGGCAACCTATGAAGCCATGTACCAACTCGGTACGCTGTTTCGCGACAAACTCGCCAACAACAAAAAATGCACCAATACCCTGGAAGATATGCAAGACCGATTCTCAGATACTACCCGGTACCTGAAATACGAAAAGGAAACCTGGTACTACTGCTTCCTCGCTTTTACCGACCTCGGAAACCCAACGCGAGCCAAATACTACTACGATAAATTGATCGGAAAATACCCCAACAGCGCACATGCCCGCGCGCTCAGCGACCCCAACTTCCAAAACGCCAATGCCGAAAAAAAACGAGAACTCGACAAATTCTACGACGATACCTATAAATTGTTCCAAAATGCCAATTACAAAGACGCCTTCACACGGTGCCAGGAGGCACCCCAAAAATTCGGATCTCAAAACCCGATGATGGCAAAATTTGCCCTGCTCGCCGCATTATGCACCGGAAACCTGCAAGGAAATGAAGCCTATTGCAAAGCGCTCAGCGAAGTAATTGCCCGTTACCCCAAAAGCGCAGAAGCCACAAGGGCTAAAGAAATTTCTCGACTCCTCGCCTGCAAAGGTTTTGAAGTAAATGACAATAAACCAAAACCCGGGGGAAACAACGAACCCATCGATGACGCTTTTACCCGCGAAGACGATAAACTGCACTATTTTATGGTGGTACTCACCGGCGATGTACGACTCGACGACGTCAAAATTGCCGTATCTGATTATAACCGCGAAAAACACAAGGTCGACCAATTAAGACTTTCAAATATCTTCCTCGGAACAGATACCAATACCCCCATTCTCGTGGTACGTAAATTCGACAACAAAGAACAGGTTATGAAATATTACAATGAGGTGAAAAACGAAAAAGACTTTCTCGGTGAATCAGCCAAAAAAACGTACCAAAAAGAATTCTTTGCAGTGACCCAGGAGAATTATCGCCGTATTCTAAAAAATAAAACACTCGATGGATATCGGGAGTTTTTTGCCAATAATTACCTGAAATAAACACTCCGATCGCTGGGTATACCAGGATTCGCCGGATTTTGTGGATAAATCAGCATGGATTTCCCTGATTTATAATGATTTATAAAGATCGTTATGCACAAAATCTGGAGGCGTTAAATATTAAGCGATCGGAGTGATTTTACTTCCAAAACCTTGCTACACAGAACGCTGATATTCAGGCAAGGTTGAAATTCAACCCCAAAAAATTAAATCTTAATTCAGGTTGTTGCGCAAACTCATGCCGCTACCGTCCATAGCAGTTAAAAAGTAATCTTCTCCTGATACTCGACCCGCGGGCTTGCGATCCATCAATTTTTGCAGGCGTACTTTCAATTCGGCAGGGTGAAAAGGCTTGGGCATAAAATCATCGGCGCCAGATTCCAATACCCGAAGTTGCTTGTTGCTGTCTTTTACGCCGCTAACTACCATGATCGGTAACTGAGGAAACAAGTGCCGCAAGGTTTTTACCAAGGTCCGCCCCGACATTTCCGGCAAGACCAAATCGGTTACCACAATATCGGGAACGTACCCTGCCGCAATTTGATCCAGTGCCGCAGTCGGGTTGGCGCACACCGTAACCTGATATCGATCTGCCAAAAACAAGGCCAAAAACTTACACATCATGGGGGCGTCTTCTATGAGCAATAAAGCAGGTTTGTTCATGTGCTTTTTTTTTAAATGGATTGTTGAGATTGTGTTGCGATGCAAAGTTGCAACTGGTAAGCCTGTACCTGAACCATGTTTTCGGGAAACGGCGTATTTCAACTGCTTTCGACAGCAGGCCATCGTTTTTTAGTAAATGGATCGTTCCGGAATTGAAGTATTTATTGCTTCCCAGATGCCGGTTTTGAAGGATTTAGAAATTGATGATGAAGGGACTTTTCAAGAGCCTCTGGGTGTAACAAGCACGGCATTGGGTGTGCCAAAACAAAAAAACGCGTACTTGTATGCTGCCAACGGCTCACCCTGATTTATTGCCCGATATTTTTTTCAAGAGACTGCAAATGGCGCTTCAGCATCAAAATTGCAACCGGCTTTTCCATATAAATGTCGGCCCCGGCTTGAATAGCCATCTTTTTGATCTCAAAATCGGCCAGTGATGAAATCATGACAATCGGGCAAGATATTGGAATGGACCGAATGGCTCGAATGAGTTCAAGTCCGTCGAGCTCGGGCATTTCATAATCAGTTACCACTACATCGGGTTTAAATCCGTGCTCCAGGAGCTTTAATGCTTCTGCGCCATCGGCACAGGTGGTGATTTGATAGTTGCGGTTGAGCGCAAAAGAAAGCACCCGTCGGATCATCGGGGCATCATCAACCAGCAGCAGCTGCAACTTTTCAGCTTCGTTCATACAATTTGGTTTAGAACTTTATTGATGTTGCAAATTTGCTTTCCGCGCGCATCCGCTTTATTTTATTTTCGGGAAACGACCGTTTTGGAGGTTTTTTAAGGGTATTTGCAATAAATAAAAAGATAAGAATATGTATACTGTGAGGATGTTTCAGGAAGCGGCACGCTAAAAAATGAAAAAGGCTTCCCGGAATTCGGAAAGCCTTTTTGGCATTTGTCGGCGCTTCGCCTGAATGTTGCGGGAAGCGAAAGGGGAAAAACTATTGTTCAGCAGAAGAGGCGCTGCCTGCTTTTGAAGCGCAACAAGCCTTGCCGCCTTTTTCTCCGGCACATGCTTTTTTGTCGCCGGAGGCGCAGCATGCCTTCTTGGTCATACCCGCTTTGTCGGATGCATTTACCGTTTTAGGCGCAACATTGACAAAAGTATTGGAGGCTTCATCAAACTGAACGCTAACGAATTTTACATTGCCTTGGGCATCGGTTTCTTTGCGAACATAAGCCAGGCTGCCATCATCAGACTTGCGCGACTCAATGGTCGGATCAGCGGCGGCTGCTTTGGAAATTTTGGAAGCACAGCATGATTTACCGGCTTCTGCGTGACCTGCACATGCCTGCGCCTGTACGCTTGCAATGCCAATGGTCAGGAAAAAAGCGAAGAAAAGAACTACTTTTTGCATGAGTTTTTCAATTTTATAGTCAAACGAACTTCAAAATTAAGGGTATTGGGATGAAAATCGAGTGCCTGGCGGCACTTTAACATACAATTTGATGTTTTATTCAGGATCGTTTCTGATAACAGTTCCTGCACGCAATTGACTGACTACACCCGAAACGGGCTGCCGAGGCGATGCGTTTATTTCGAACCAAGGATGCTTTTGTAGCGTGCCACATCGTTGAGCAATTGCACAGCTGCTTCCACTTCCGCATCGTTTTTCAGGCTTTTGCGCACTTTCCCGCGTTGGAAATAATAACGTCCAACAATTTCCTGCTCTATTTCATGCACAATACGGGCCTTGTTTTTGTTCAAATCGGCTTGTTTGGCAGCCTGCAATTTGGCTTCCAGTGCCGAAATTTCGGCATCCAGCGGATAATTTTCCTGTCCAACCAGAGTTGCAAGCTCCCTGATTTTGCGCTCAGAGGCCGAGGTATATTCAAATTTGCTGGTGCGCAAAAACTGGGTAAAATTGTCCCAGTCTCGAAATTCGAAAACCTCAATAGAGTCGATGCTGGGATGCCCCACACACCACTGGGTGACATAATCGAACAGGATGTTTTGCTTGAGAAGTGCATTTACATAATTGCTGGCCGTGTCGACGGGCAGCAGCACATCGGGCTTTATTCCGCCGCCATCAAGCACCAGGCGCCCATTGTTGGTGCGGAATTGAGCGCGCTCCGATTCGGGAATATCCACGGGTACGCCATCTTTGTATCGGGTGGCCTGGATGCAGCGACCGGATGGAATGTAATATTTGGCTGTGGTTAATTTAATTTTGGCATTATATCCCACATCGCGGGTGTTCTGAACAAGTCCTTTGCCATAAGTTCGCTGCCCCATAATCACAGCCCGGTCGAGGTCCTGGAGGGATCCGGAAACCACCTCACTGGCAGAGGCACTGTGTTTGTTGACCAAAACCACCAGGGGGATGTTTTTGTCGAGGGGCTCAGATTGGGTTTTGAATATGTTGTCCCATTCCAGCACCTTTCCATGGGTACTCACTACCTGAAGTCCGCGCGGTACAAAAAGGTTAATGATATTCACGGCCTCATTGAGCAATCCACCTCCGTTGTTGCGCAAATCGAGAATTGCTCCTTTGAGCGCAGGGTCCCTTTCTTTGAGTTTTTGAAAGGCGTTGGCAATATTGCCACCTGCATTTTGGGTAAAAGTGGTCAAATTGATGTATCCGATATGCTCCGCAACAATGCCGAAATGCGGTACATTGGGAACCTCCACTTCTTCGCGTTTGAGGGTAAGCTGCAAGTCTTTGTTTGAGCCTGGTCTACGAAGGGTAAGGATGGTTTCGGTACCCGGAAACCCGCGAAGAAAGTCGAGCACCTCCTTTTCCGTTTTTCCACGGGCACTGATGCCATCAATGGCAACCACGGCATCGCCTACTTTCAGGCCTGCCTTGTGCGCCGGGCTGTTTTCAAATATTTCCGTTACCACCATATAATCGCCCATTTTGGCCCCGCTTGCGCCGATGCCATTGTACCGGGCATCCGACTGAATGCGGTATCCTTCAATGTCGGTTTCAGAAATGTAATTGGTAAATGGATCCAGGCCTTCCAGCATGGCATCCAATCCCCGGCGCATCACTTGCCCGGGATCGAGCTCGTCTACATAACCATGGTTAATCTCTTTGAAGGCATTGGCAAAAATTTCAAGGTTTTTGGCAATGTCAAAATATTTGCCGGATGCTGCAGCGCCATTGTTTGTTTGGGCATGTGCTAAAATCGGAGTAAGCAAAAAGAAAAACAGAATGCATTTTGAGCGCTTCATTGATCAATTTTTTCTAAAAACAAAATTCAGACAAGCCGGAAATCTATAACAAAACCACACAAGGATGGGGCTATTTCCGACCAATTCGAGGCAAATATGGCTTAAAAGCAGGACTTTGGGTCAATTGTGCAAAAAATTGCGCAAAACATCCAATAATTCTGAAGGCTGGTCGGCATGTACCCAATGCCCTGCGTCTTCAATGGTAACAATTTCTGCTGCGGGAAACAAGGCTTTAATGCCCGGAATTTCCGAATCCCGAATGTAGTTCGATTTGCCTCCCCGAACAAAAAGCGCCGGTTTCAAAAAGGGTTCGCCTTGAACCGGCGCCAATATGGCATCAAAGTACTGCCATAATACGGGCAAATTCATTTTCCAGGCAAAACCACCATCTTCGCTGCGTGTAATGTTTTTAAGCAAAAACTGGCGAGTACCATAGTCGGGAATTAAAGGCGCTAAATATGCCTCTATCTCCTGCCGAGATTGAACTTTTTGAAAATCAATGCCTTGTAATGCTTTAAAAATAGGGGTATGATTGTCTTCCGCCGGACCGGGTTCCATATCCACAACAACCAGCCGGTTTACCAGGTCGGGATAATGCAAGGCAAGTTGCATGGCTGCCTTACCACCCATTGAATGCCCGATGTAATCGGCCGAAAAAATCCAGTGCTGCACCATATAGGTATGCAAATCCTCCGCCATTTCAGCATAAGTATGCGAGGAAGCATGGGGCGAACGCCCGTGATTGCGCAAATCGGGCGTTATCACCAGGTGTTGCTCTGCCAAACCTTTGGCGATGGTTTGCCAGTTATCGGAAAAGCCAAACAGACCGTGCAGGATAAATACCGGGCTACCCTGTCCGAATTCGCGCGCGAAAAGTTCCATGTTGTTGCGGAGGCGTGGGTTTAATTAGATATGACATTCACACACTACCATGACGAAACAGTTGCTTTTGTCAATGGTTTAATTGTTTGGCTGTCAAAATTTTATAAAAAAATCAAACATTTTGATGCTTTGCGCTGCGAAATTAGTACCCGCTGCTTATTCGAAAGGGCTAATTTTGCACTTTATACGAAATTCTCTTTTCTTTTGATGATAAAAATGGATTTGTTCGAAATGATAAAATCGTTGCTCCGAATATCGATGCTTGTTGCAGTGACCGCAGCATTGGGCTGTAAAGGCGATTCTAAAAAACTCCCCGAAGCCACTCAGCGCGTTCAACAAGATCCCGAAATGATCGAACTCAACGGCTTGCTCCAGGCCGATCCCCAAAATGACTCGCTGCTGTACCGACGTGCCTTGCTTTATTATAGACTTGAAGGATTTGATGAGGCGCTCGCCGATGTGGGAAAAGCCCTGCAAATTGATTCTTTGCATCCGCAATATTATCACCTCATGGCCGATGTACTGCTCGATTATGGCCGCCCCAATGATTCCAAAAAAGCCATCGAAGTGCTGAAAACTGCCGCCGCCAAATTTCCCAATCGAACCCCAACCCTGCTGAAACTGAGTGAATTTCAATTGATTGTGCGCAAACACAGCGAT
>JAGWYI010000230.1 GCA_018969455.1 Bacteroidota bacterium
GAGCGCGACAACATTTGAAAGAGGCATTTCAGTATATGGAACAATGGGGCGCGCAGGCAGTATGCACCCGCCTTTTGCACGATTATCCCGATGCACTCAACGGGAGCAGCAAACGGAAGGCGGAGGCTTTGTACGCCACAGGAGCGGGTTCTATCGACTTTAAAACAGTGTTGAAGGCCTCTCAGGTGCTATCCAGCGAAATCGATCTCTCCAAATTACTCGCCAACCTGATCCGGATCACCATTGAAAACGCCGGCGCACAGTGTGGCTACCTCCTCGTAGAAGGCGGTCCAACCGGTTGGACCATCGAAGCCTCGGGCGCAATCGAACAACCAGAGGTAAACACCCGGATCAGCATCCCGGTTGCCAATAATACGACCGAACTGGCTTTGGCAGTGGTCAATTATGTATCCCGTACCCGAAAAGCTGTGGTGCTGGAGGAAGCCACACAAGACCAGCGGTTTTCGCTCGACCCCTATGTGGTCGCCAGACGCCCGAAATCCATCGCATGCTATCCCATCGTGAATCAGGGGCAACTCATTGGTATTCTCTACCTGGAAAATAACCTGGCTGCAGGCGCATTCACGCCCGAACGCGCCGAAGTACTGGGTCTTTTATCGGGTCAGGCAGGAATTTCACTCCAGAATGCCCTCCTTTTTGATCAGGTGAAATCCCTGAACCGCGCCTACGAACGCTTTGTACCGAAAGAATTTCTCAAATATTTAAACAAAGAACGCATCACCGATGTAAAACTGGGCGACCATTTACAGCAGGAAATGACTGTGATGTTTGCCGATATCCGCAGTTTTACCATCCTCTCGGAACGCCTGAGCCCGAGAGAAAACTTTCAGTTTATCAACGATTACCTCGGCATGATGGAGCCCGTCATCCGGAAATACCATGGATTTGTAGACAAATACATCGGAGATGCCATTATGGCGCTTTTCCCAACCAGCGCCGATGATGCCCTGCAGGCCTCCCTCGAAATGATGGACAAACTTGCCGAATTTAATCAAAACCGGACAGAAGACATCCGAATCGGTATTGGATTGAATACCGGAAACCTCATTCTCGGCACTGTTGGCGGACAAGACCGCATGGAAAGCACGGTCATTTCCGATGCGGTAAACATTGCCTCCCGCATTGAATCCATGACCAAAACCTATGGGGTCAATCTGCTCATCAGCGAAAATACGTACGCACGCCTGTACGATCCGGAAATTTATCCCATTCGACTGCTGGATCAGGTGGCGCCAGAGGGGAAAACCGGGAAAATTGCCATTTACGAGGTGTTGGCAGGTGAGGAGCCCGAAATTCTGGCCCTTAAAAAGGAGGATCTGAGCAAATTTGAAAAGGCTTTGCTTTCCCTGAAACTGGCCGATAATGCCCGGGCAAATGCCTTGTTTCAGGAAATCGTGTTGAAAAACCCGGGCGATAAACCGGCGCTATTCTTTTTGCAACAAAGTCTCCAATCCTAACTGGGGCAAGGGATTTTGGTCTCCAAAGGGGTTCAGAAATAAAAAACAAACCCTAATCTATACATTTCATTAAATCTGTAGATTATAATCACTAAATTTAATGAAAATGATTGCACGCATGCTTCGGAGAGAAATTGAACGGCGTTAGTGCCGGGAAAGCCATTATTATACTTTACGCCGCCAGATTTTGTGCATAACGATCTTTATAAATCTTTATAAATCTTTATAAATCAGCGAAATCCATCCTGATTTATCCACAAAATCCGGCGAATCCCGGTGTATTTCGGGGCCTCGACAGCCTGGCAAAACCACCCTGTTGCGGCAGAAAAGGTAATCAGCCCAAACCAAGTGTTTTAGTGTTGTTTTTGCTGCAAATAATCTATTCAGCAGCCAGCACTTGAAATTTTATTATAGTCAAATTTAGATCCGTATTTTGCCTCTTCAAACCTGTTTGCACCATGTACAAGTCCAACTTTCCGGTATTTTTCGGCCTTTTTTGCTTTTTTCTCTTCCAGAACGCCGGATTATTTGCCCAAAATGAAAAACTCGATGATCCGTTTGTCCCCAATTCCCATTTGGTGCGGCAAACTTCGCCCGCCTACCACATGGAAGGATTGAATTATTGGACGGTGCAGGTGAACGTAGATCCCAACGGAAAAAACATCGTGGGCGACGCCGCCAACGAGCCTTCGCTGGCCATCAATGCCCTCGATCCAAAACACATGGTCATCGGCTGGCGCCAATTCGATGATGTGAGCAACAATTTCCGGCAGGCCGGGTACGCCTACTCTACCGATGGTGGCCAACACTGGACCTTTCCCGGGGTGATTGATCCAGGCATTTTCCGCTCCGACCCGGTGCTGGATGCCGACGCCAAGGGCAATATTTTTTACAACAGTCTGACTTTAGACACTATTTTCCATTGCAAAGTATACAAAAATGAGGGGGTAGGCAATTGGGACGCAGGCGTAGATGCATACGGCGGCGACAAGCAATGGATGGCCATCGACAAAACCAAGGGCCCTGGCAAAGGGAACATCTACGAAATATGGAGTTTCATCTATACGGCCTGTCAGGGAGGCAATTTTACACGGTCTACAGATGACGGCGCCTCCTATGAAGCCTGTACTGTTTTTGATTCAGAATCCCATTGGGGTACCATTGCTGTAGGCCCGGAAGGCACCATTTTCGTTTCTGCGGCCAACGGCACCGTGGCACGATCAGCCAATGCCCAATTCGAAGGCCAAACAGTGTTGTGGGATATTTTACCCGCCGATTTGGGTGGCCAACCACAGGCATTTGTACAAAACAGCCCCAATCCGGTTGGCCTTCTGGGCCAAACCTGGATCGCAAGCAATCACGCCGAAAATGCCTTGAACGGACAGTTGTATCTCTTGTGTTCAGTTAATCCCGGCAATGGGGACCCGGTGGATGTGATGTTCAACCGCAGTACCGACAATGGCGAGACCTGGGACTTGCCTATGCGCCTGAACGACGACGACCCCAATGCGCCCAACTGGCAATGGATGGGTACCATGTCGGTAGCTCCGACTGGCCGCATCGATGTCGTTTGGCTCGATACACGCGACAACCCCGGCACTTATTTGTCGTCTTTGTATTACACCCATTCCTACGATGGCGGATTGAGCTGGATGCCCAACCAACGCTTGTCTATGGCCTTCGACCCCTGGATCGGCTGGCCCAATCAGCAAAAAATGGGCGATTACTTCCACATGGTTTCTGACAGCACGGGCGCCAACTTAGCCTGGGCGGGCACTTTCACTGGCGGGCAAGACGTGTATTTTACCCGGATCGAAGCCCTTAACCCGAGCGCCGTTCAGGACCTTGCGGCGCCGACGCTTATGTTGCCTGCTGCGCCGAATCCCTTCAAGGAACAATGCACCTTGCGCTACCAATTGAAGGAATCCGGCGTTGTTCGACTTGATATCCTGGATGCACTGGGCCAAACGGTGCGCATTTTTGATGCAGGAATGCAAGCGCCAGGCACACACGCGCTGCTGTGGGACGGAACCGATGGCAGCGGGCAGCGATTGCCGACCGGCATTTATTACAGCCGTATTTGTTTGGATGGAAAGGTCACGGGGATTGGGAAACTGGTGTTGATGCGGTAAAAACCCGATACCTTAAAACACACAAGCCCCCCAGATAAAATCCCGCCATTCATCGCCGGGCGGCGTTTTCCCAATAACCGCGTTTTCGGTGAATCCTGCAGAAGCGGCCCGGCCGATCAGCATGGATTTATCGCCCAGGTGCGGCGTCTCTTTCACCTCGAAAGCCGTGGTTTGATCGACCACAAAATCAATTTCTTGGCCGGATCTCCGCCGGTAATAATTCACTTTTTGCCCGCGTTTCATCAATTGCAGGTAAATCGCGTTTTCAAAAACCTGACCGCTGCTGACCTGGGCAAGCGTATTCAGCAAACCCGTATCGGCAAAATAAACCTTGTTCCGATGCGCTATTTCTTTGTCAACGCTGCGCGCGAAGGGCGCAACCAAATGAATAAAATACGTTTTTTGCAGTAAATCAATGTAGCTGGCGGTTTTTCGTCGGTCCATTCCGAGCAAGGCACAAACTTTTGAAACATCCAGCTCCGTTCCTGTGCGGGCCGCCAACAATCGAATCAATTTATAAAGGGTGCCACTTACTTCAAAATCAGCCACCAAGCGAATGTCCAGATCAATATAAGCATTGATTACATCCTTTAACATGCGTTGTTTTTCCTTTTCACCCTCCATCAACACCACTTCCGGGAAGCCTCCCAGGCGCAGGTATTCCTCGTACAGATTTTTAAAACGGAAATACAGACTTTGTTGAAACGGCTGCATTTGAAAACGGTTCAGGACCGATCCTTCTTCCCCTTTAAACTGGATAAATTCCATAAAATCCAGCGGAAACATCTCAAAAATATGTTTGCGGCCGGCCAGGCTTTCCGAAAAGCGGTTTTTCAAATAAAATGAACTGGAGCCTGTTACGATAAATTTCAGATTTGGGTAAGTGTCGTAAAACCACTTCAGCGCGCTGGTAATTTGTGGCACCAATTGAATTTCATCCAGCCCGATCACGGCGGGTTTGGTAAAATCGATCCCTGCGATTTCAAGATCAATCTGGATGTCGCGATACGTCATTTGCTGGAAGGTGAAGCGGTTTTCCACCCTTTCCAGATCGAGATATACTTTGTTTTCATGGGGCACTTTTCCCAATAAAAACTTGAGCGCTGTGGATTTTCCCACGCGACGCATACCGGTAATGACCGTAATCTGCTTTTGTTGCAGGTGTTCCTCCAGTTCCGGGAATATTTTTCTAAGTATCATGCGTACAATTTGCACACAAAGTTGCGGATTATTTGCAACTTTTGCACACCATATATAATATTTTGTACAAAATTTGTACACAATACTATACTTGATGTGCAGGGAATGTGCAAAAAATCAAATGTAAGATATAGGAAATGTCATGCATTCGATCTAATATGCTCAGGAACAACCCTTAAGAAAATATCCAGAAAAAAGACAAAATGGAAACTTAAGCAAAATGCTTATCCCGAAAATCCCGAACAAAATCTATCAAAAAGTCTTGTTTTTCGATTTCATCTAGCCGGTCGTACGCATTGCCTTTAAAAAGACAGGGTATTCATTAAAATCGGCACATCCACGCGCTTCACCATAAGGCAGGATACCGGCAAATGGTCATCCTGAAAGCGTTTTAAAATGGAAGGTATTTCCTGTTCGTGAACAAATTTTTTCTCCCTTGACAGATATTCTGGCGCCGCCATTATAACGATGCCATCGCAGGTTTCAATTTTGCCTAATATTTGTTTTTGCCAAGCTTCATCGTACAGTAAATCCCGATCGTACCAGACCTCGAACAAATCACTGTGCCCGTCCATGTATTTTTTCAACTCCTTCAATTCCTGTTGGTATTCCTTCGCATACGCAATAGAGTTGTTGCGACGTAACTGATTGACAATCAAAGTATGTATTTTTGCGGCAAATCGTATTACTATGGCAATTAACTATAAAGAAGTTAGAAACGATCGACAGTGGAAAGCGAGTACAGGGTTGTCAGAAGAACAATTTTTTACTTTGGTAAAAATGTTTGGCGAAGCCTATGAACAACTGTTCGGAGTTTCGATGGTTGACCGCCAAAATAATTCAACCAATGAGAGCACCTTTAAGACCTATGAAGATCTGCTTTTCTTTTCGCTTTACAGCTTGAAAAGCGGCCTAACTTACGATCTTTTAGGTCTTACATTTGGTTTGGATGGGGCGAATGCATATCAAAATCAGGCGCTTGGATTACGTGTACTTCGTGCAGCGCTTGAAGGTGGTGGGCATATGCCCAAACGTGCATATCAAAGCGTGGAGGAGTTCAAAGAACATTGGTCCAGCGAAAGCGAAATCCTGATAGATGCAACTGAACAACGAAGACAAAGACCTGGTAATCAACAAGAACAAAAAGAAGATTATAGTGGCAAAAAAAAGCCCACACCCTGAAGTTCCTAATTTTAGCCAATGGTAAAAAGCATATCAAATTTCTCAGTGAAGCCTATAGTGGTTCTGCTCACGATTATGCCATTTTGAAAAACGAATTGCCCCCAGAGGAACGAATCTGGTTTGATAAACACCACTTGCATGTAGATCTGGGTTTCTTGGGGATTGGCAAAGATTATTCAGCTCGACAAGTTAGTATCCCTTTTAAAAAATCAAAGAACAAGCCACTCACAGAAGACCATAAAAACAGCAACAAACAAAGGAGTTCAGTCAGGGTTAAAGTTGAACATTCAATAGGAGGATTGAAGCGATTTAGATTTTTATCTGACCGTTTACGCTGTCGAAATATTCAATTATATAATCTCTTCGCAGGCGTTTGTGCCGGGCTATGGAATTTTTGCTTAACCAATTGATTCTCATACCGCAACAACTCTAATGAAATATCCTGACCCCGGGGGAGGGATCAGGATACATGAATAATTGGTTTCTATCGTACGATCATTAACTTTCCAAGGGTTTGTTTTTGCCCATCTGAAAATAGTTGCGCAAAATAACCCCCCGGCTGCAATTGCCCAACATACACCTCCGTGTGTTCCTCCAGCAGCGGGATATTGAGCACAACTTGTCCCAAGGTATTGATTAACAATAAATTATATCCACCTTTAAAGTTCGGAAAGTCTACTTGTAAAAAATCGGATGCCGGATTGGGGGATACGGATACCCCTGCCTGCTGCAAATGGGCGGTTCCCACCGTTTTTATTTCCAGTGCACGGCACATGGTATCGCAGCCAATGCTGTTGCATACTGTCAAGCAAACGTAATAGGTGCCTGGACCAGTAAATTGATGCACCGCATTGGTATCCGTACTGGTATTTTGCC
>JAGWYI010000231.1 GCA_018969455.1 Bacteroidota bacterium
CTTTCCAACCTGAACTTCCGAGATCGGCTTCGCATTGCCCAACTGGTTACCGACCGAAGCCAACCCTGGACCCTGCTCGTCGTAACAGAGGATCCCATGGTTGCCTCCATGTGCGACCGAACCCTGGTTATGAAAGAAGGAGAACTGGTATTTGACGGCCGATATGATGACCTTTTAAAAACCGAACATTTCCACATCGTTTTCCGAACCCAAATCACACCCGAACACTGAAATGCTCAATCTATCCGATAATGAAATCAATTGCGGGCAAGACCTGCAAAACTTGAAGTCGCTCAACCAAAACCGTTTGTCTGGTTGGCACCTTTCATTCCGGAATTTGCTCCTGGTTCTGCTCGGGCTTTTCCTGGTATTTCTCTTTTTGCCCTGGACCCAAAATGTGCATGCCGATGGCAAACTAACCACCCTGCGCCCTGAACAAAGGCCGCAAACCATCCATGCAACCATTGCCGGCCGGATTGAACACTGGTATGTAACCGAAGGCCAGTTTGTAAAACAAGGGGACACCATTGTGCATCTCACCGAGGTAAAAGCAGAGTATTTTGACCCACTCCTGATCAATCGGGTGGGAAATCAGGTGGAAGCCAAAAAACAGGCGATCGTATCCTACGACAGCAAGGCTGATGCACTTGAAACCCAAATGGATGCCATGCGGCGGGAATTGACCAATAAAATTACACAAATTCAAAATAAAATTGCCCAGGCCAACCTGAAAGTGCAAAGTGACAGCATTAAGGTACTCCAAGCTGAAATTGACCTGCAAATCGCTCAGCGTCAATTCAATGGCACGAAAGCACTGTATGACAAAGGACTGAAATCATTGAGCGAATTTGAAGAAAAACGACTCAAACTTCAGGAAAACCAAACCAAAATCGTTGCAGCCAAGAACCAGTTTGAAAGCAGTAAAAACGATCGAAATATCTACTTGTCAGACTTGCAACTCACTCAAAACGAATACGCCAACAAAATCGCCAAAACGCAAAGCGACCGCTTTAGCACCTTGTCTGATAAATACGACGCACTCAGCTCGGTCAATAAACTGGAAATTGACAAAGCCAATTACACACAACGCGCTGACTTCTATTACATCTTGGCGCCCCAGGATGGCTATATCGTGAAAGCCATTACCCCCGGAATCGGTGAAATTGTAAAAGAAGGCTACCCGGTGGTAAGCATCCAGCCCAAAGTGGATCAACTTGCCGTGGAAATGTATGTCAAACCCCTCGATCTCCCCTTGATTTCTCTGGGCCGGCAGGTTCGTTTTATGTTTGATGGATGGCCCGCCTTCTTTTTCAGTGGCTGGCCAGGTGTTTCCCTGGGAACCTTCGCCGGAAAAGTGGTTGCCATCGACCGAAACATCAGCGCCAATGGCAAATTCCGGGTTCTGGTGGCGCCCGACCCCAATGAAGCTCCCTGGCCCAATGCCATACAAGTAGGCGGCGGCGCAAAAGGTGTGGCCTTCCTCAATGATGTCCCAGTGTGGTACGAACTCTGGCGGGTTCTCAATGGATTCCCTCCCGACCTGTATAAAGACCTGGCAAAAGCAACAAAAACAAAAGAGAAAGAAGGCGAAAAAGATGAAGAAGCGGAGGAAAAAGATGAAGTCAAACTGAAAGCACCCATCAAGAATGCAAAATAACATTATTAATAAAACCCTGATTTTCTTTTTATTAACAGGTCAAATTGCCCATGCTCAGCCGGAGCTCAATTTTAGTCGCTTCCGCCAAATGGTGCTCGATTTTCACCCGATTGCCAAACAAGCCGATCTGTTCCAAGCCCAGGGCCAGGCAGCTCTCCTGGAAGCAAAGGGCGGTTTTGACCCCAAAACATCCTATTCATACTCCAGTAAAAACTTCAATGGCGACCCTTACTTCGATTACAACCAGGCAGAAATCAAATTGCCTACCTGG
The DNA here is from genome assembly GCA_018969455.1 of Bacteroidota bacterium. Classification (GTDB taxonomy): domain Bacteria; phylum Bacteroidota; class Bacteroidia; order Chitinophagales; family Saprospiraceae; genus M3007. Next base: position 1,929 of record JAGWYI010000231.1, read on the forward strand.
CTTGGCCTCGAACTGAAAGGCAGCTACAATACGGCGCGTGGCAAATACCTCAATTCCGAATCGCGCCTTCCCGGTGGAGGACAGGCCGCTTTCGGATTTAACTGGACACTCGGACAGGGACTGCTCGTGGATGAACGACGCACCAACTTGCGCATCGCGCGCGTAGGCCTGCGCATGCAGGAAGCCCAACGCGCTGCACAACTGAACGACCTGATGCTTGAAGCTTCCAAAGCATATTGGTCTTGGGTACTGGCATTCAATCAGTTAAGCGTTTTTCAGGCCGCTTTTGAACAATCTTCAATCCGACTCAATGGCATCCGGGAAAGCTTTTTGCAGGGCGACAAACCCGCCATCGATACCGTAGAAACTTTTGCGCAAGTACAAAACCGAAAACTGGATGTGTACTTTGCTCAACTCGAACTCCAAAATACACAACTTGCCTTACAAAATTTTCTATGGCAAAATGCCAACCAAACCACAGATTATCAATTAATTGGACCGGCTCCCCGATTGGATTTAACAATCGAAAATCGGCTTTTGCCCCTCCAGCGTGATAGCCTGCTCCAGTCAGCCCTGATTCAACACCCCGAAATCCGATTCTATGAAGCCAAAATTCAGACGCTTCAACTCGAAAGACGCTGGAAAAACGAAAAACGCAAACCCGAACTTGATTTAAGCTATTATCTCCTGGGAAAAGGTTGGCAATTCAACCAGTTCAGCCTGGGTGGCGCCCCCCAAATTGTAGCCAATGACATCAAATTTGGCATTGAATTCAGCTATCCAATCCTGAACCGGAAAGCGCGCGGCGCCCTGCAACTCAGTGACATTAAAATTGATCAAACGCAGTTGGAATTGCAAAACAAACGCCAAATGGTGCAAACCAAAGTGCAACAATACGCCAATGAACTCCAAACCCTGGGAACACAAGCCTCGCTTTTCCGCGATTTTGTCGCATCCTATCAAGCCTTGCTCGATGCAGAAAATGCCCGCTTTCAATTTGGAGAAAGCTCCATTTTTCTCATCAACTCCCGCGAACAACGCCTGCTCGATACCCAAATTAAATACCTCAAACTCTTGTGTGAATACAAAAAAGCAGAGGCTGGTTTAATCTGGGCACTGGGAATTTATTGATCCAGCGCCCGTGGCATTAATCTGTTTCTACCTATACTCCAAAACCCATTCCTGGGCAATTCCCTCTGGCTGGGGTAATAACTCGGTGAAAACCAATGAATCTGGGTGTTTTTTACAAATTCGTTCCAATACCAGAACGGCTACCGGATTGTTCGCATCTATAAATTGCGGCTTTTCTCTGCCAGCTTGTACAAAAAAACGGGCCGGCATTTGATTTTTCCGAAGATAACGCTGCAAACCAAGGAAAAATTCGGCATGCCCTGTGGCCTCCAAAAAATGCCTAAAATCTACTTTCCAACTGGCACGGCGCAACACCAAATTTTCTATGCTGATGCGAGGTCGATAAAAGTCTTCGGTAGAAGAAGGTGGCAGCAGGGCATTAAGACTAATTAATGGCATTCCCAAATGCCACAAAACCTGCATCACCGGGGGTTTCCCTCCCGGGCCTTCCAGGCCAAGATCGGTGAAATAAAAGGGTGCTTGTATGTGAGGGTCCCATAATTCAAGCTGCAGATGCTCGTTCATACGCACCTGCAAATCACAAACTTTCAAAGCGGTCTTTTCGGTTCGGCGCGCATCGGGACATTCAACAACGCGCAAACACCCCAAAGGCTGAAAATTGGCATTGTTCCAATCGTGCCAGGGAAAAGGAATTAAATTGCCCTGGCCAAGCCAGGCTTCCGCCTCATTTCGACAATCGGAAGGAAAAAGGTGAAGCCAGCGCGCTGCCATCTTTCCGCCGCCGACAAACAAGCCGTTTACAACCCCATGCCATTTTTCATGTGCGCGCCATGCCTGAAGCATTACGCCTGTACAACCCCGAAAAACAGGCGCCGCTTCCGGTAAATCCGGAATTTGGCCATTCGCCCGAGCCGCTAAAAAGGATCGACAAAACGCCAAAAAAGGCATTCGTTCTCCTACTTTCAAGGCATTTCGCCCAAAAATCTGAATTTGTCTTCTCAAACCACCGACTGGCTGAGGCGGCAAAGCATCCAATAGCTCCTTAAGCGGCAACAACAAATCTTCAAGCGCTGGCAATTGCACGTCTCGGGTTTGTGTTTGGGCACAATCCTCAAAAAACACTTGCTCGGGCGGAATGCCAGGCATTTCCAGTTTGTGTTTTTCAAAATATGATTTTAACATCGCATGGGCTGCACGTTGTAATTCAAGGGCTTCGGCCCACGGTACATGCGCCAGACCACGCGAAGCGTTGCGCAACCAGGCCAGTAAATAAGTGGTTTCCACAATGACAGGCTCAGTGGGCAAAAAACCAAGAAATTGATACAAATTGCTGCACCAGGAGGCCGTCAAACCCGTTTCCGGTAATTTCCACTCCAATAAACCATGATGAATAAGTTGAATCAGGTAATTTTCCAACGCTTGCGGATCAAATTCATCCGCGCATTTTTCCTGAACTTGCAAAATCGTAATGGGATGTGCAAACAGGGGGATCAAACGGGCAAGCGCTTCATTGCTGTTTAGGGTTTGAAAGGCCTCGTGCTCTCCATTGAAGTACAGCCAGGAAAAAATTTGATCCGACTCTGTTACACTGGGGTTGAGGCGAATTGGGACTTGTCGATAAAAAACGGGATTTTGGAGTAAAACAGTGTATATCAAGGGTAAAAAAGCCACATTGGGCGTTGCGTGAGCCTTAATTTCGGGAAATACAAAACCGGATGGATCTGATCCCAAATCCTGTATATCCAGCGTGACAAAACGGCCCAGCGGGGTGGTTTTGGTAGCTGCCCGACTTAAATACATCCACAAACTGCGCAGGAGTGCCCGCCCCTTTTTGCTATGAACATCTACCGGGGCGTCCAGAGCCCCCAGAATGGTATGGCTAGCGTACAACATGGCCCGTCGAAACCAATCAGTTTGGGCTAAAAGCAGCACAAAAGCAGCCGCTTTTTGGTAAGCATCATCATAATCGGACAGTTCCTGTTCTTTTGCCTTCAAGTTCCGATTCACCCAGGTGTTCCAATTCGATACAGCAGCAGCCGGAAGTGGATGCGCAGCGCCAAATTGAAAACTGTATTTCAAAGCGGAATAGGCCTTATTTTGTAGCATTTGCGTCAGCTGCCGCCGCAGGTTCATGCCTTCTTTTTCGATGGGATTGGATGGATTTTGAACACGAATATCCAAAATTGATTGTACGTCAGGCATATCCTCGGACAGGGCAAGGACAAATGGCGCACAATCCAATTCTTGAAACGCCAACGCGGCGCTCCGCACCACCATCAAAGGAAAAATGCGTATGTTACTCAAGGCATTTCATCTGGATTTTCTTTCTGCTCCCCGCGTATATACCGGGCGATATGGTCAAGTTCATCATAAAAATCGGCGCCGTATTTTCGAATAAGGGCTTCTTTTAAAAATTTATACACTGGCACCCGGGCTTCATCTCCCAATTGACAGGCTGCCGAACAGATGTCCCAAACATCGTAATTCAGGGCTTCAAAACCCGTATTTTCATTTTTATCTATTCGAATAGGATATAAATGGCAGGAAATGGGTTTTTTAAAATCCACTGCTCCAGCCAGATATGCCTGTTCAATACCGCATTGCGCAATGCCCAGGGCGTTGTAGCTCATGTAAGCACAAGGGCCGCCATCAACAAGGGTGGTTCCCCACAAATCGCCTTCCTCAAACCAAATGTAATTGCCCTGCTTTTCCAGTGCCGCAATCCCGGCCGGACTCAAAAAAGGTCGAATTTTATCCTGAATTTGATCTAAAATATCCAACTCTTCCATTTCCAGGGGGGCGCCGAAATCGCCTTCCCAACAACAGGCGCCTTTACAGGCCTTTAAATTACAAATAAAATGGCGCTCTACCACATCATCACTCACCAATTTGTCCTGAACCAGCAACATAATTGAAATTTTATTTTAAAGCCGCCACAATCGCAGCAAAATCATCGGGTTTTAAAGATGCACCGCCAACCAATCCGCCATCTACATCGGGTTGACTGAATAGTTCTTCTGCGGTAGCGGCCGTTACAGAGCCGCCGTACAAAATGGTCATTTCATCGGCCACCACCTTGCCAAATTTGCGGGCAATTAAAATACGGATGGCTGCGTGCATCTCCTGTGCCTGCGCGCTGGAGGCCGTGCGGCCCGTGCCGATGGCCCAAATGGGTTCGTATGCTATCACCACCTTGCGGAAATCCTCCTCGCGCAGGTGAAAAAGACCCGCTTTAAGTTGTTTGGAAACGTATCCCACATGCGTATCCACCTCGCGTACGTGCAAGGGCTCGCCGCAACAGAAAATCGGGCGCAGGCCGCGGGCAAGCGCAACGTTCACTTTTTGAGCCAGCAATGGATTTTTTTCTTTAAAATATTCGCGGCGCTCGGAGTGCCCGATGATGACAAATTCGGCGCCCACGGAGACCAGCATATCGGCTGAAACCTCGCCGGTGAAAGCGCCTTTGTCTTCATGGTGCATGTTTTGCGCCGCCAAATGGAAGTTTTTGCGCACTTTAATCATTTTGCCCACATCGCGCAGGTGCGGAAAAGGCGGACAAATAACCACCAAACCCTGTGGTTTTTCCACTTTTTCGAGGATGGCGCGGGTGAGTTCTACGGCCTCCTCATAGTTTTTGTTCATTTTCCAGTTGCCGGCTACAATTTGTTGGCGCATAAAAACGGGTATTTTGTAAGAAACTGTTTTAAAACCTCCGGGATAGATGAAAGGTAAAGATTTTGGCGGCAGGCAAGGCTTATTTTTGAGGGAATAGCCATGTCCTATTGCCGAAAAAATAAATGCAGCATGGCGTTAAAAGATTTGCCTTTCAGCATTTCGGAGGTT
>JAGWYI010000232.1 GCA_018969455.1 Bacteroidota bacterium
TTGCCGGCGGCACATTAACCGTGGCATTGAGTTGCAGGCTATCGCCCAGTTTAACCGTAGCAGCAGGGATGAGCGTCAACACCAGCGGATCAGGCTCCAGCAGGGTGATCTCTTCTTCTGCACTGCAACCGAGGTCGTCTTTGATGCGTAATTTATAGACACCTTTATTTAAATTACCATAAATGCGTTGAGTATTGTAAGTCAACCCATTATCCAAAGAAAACTGCACAGGTGGTTTCCCGCCCGCCACACTGTCTATCTGGAAAAAACCTTTGTCGCCGTAGCAGGCCGCTTGTTTTACCGTTACAAAAGGCTTCAAATCCCTCGGGCTGATCAGCACTTCAGCTGTGTCCCGGCAACCATTAAGGGGATTTTCTACCATCAAAGTGTAGGTTCCCGGCGAACCAATGCGCGGACCGGATGTTTCCGCGCCGTCCAAAATGGAACCGGATGCGCTGGTCCAGGCAAAATTTAAATCCGGCGCCCCGCTGGATGCCGATCCATCCAGGAAGGCCGTTTGTCCAAAACAATTCAGGCTAAATCCGGAACCTGCATCGGCCATCGGATGCTCAAAATTGGCCGTTACCAGTTCTGTCAGGGTATTCCGGCATCCATTGGCAGGATCGAAGCCTTCCAAAAAATAGGTTCCCGGTGTTGATATTTGTGTAATTGAGGCGTTGGAGACCGTTATCGTATCGCTTCCATTCAATTTTCTCCATTGAAACTGGATTCCTGCAAGAGGAGAACTGCCATTTAAGGTCAAAATCGGGTTTAAACAGTTCAAAATGCCCGGCGGGATGCTGTTCAGGGGCGGATAGGCCAGGTTTTGGTCAATCTGCACGACAGCGGTATCCCGGCAAAAGGAAACCGTGTCCTGAATAATGAAAACATAATTCCCGGGCTGCTGGATGGGAACAATCGCCCCATTGCTGAAAACATTTTCATTAAAAAACCATACAATTTGAGCATTCGTACTGCCCGATACATTGCCCGACAAGGTAATTTGACTTATTTTACAATCAAAAACGGTATTTGGGCTTGCCTGAATGGCCGCAACTGGATGGTTCCGCAGGTCGATTACCGTCACAGAGACTGTATCAAGACAGCCATTTAAATCAATCACGAGCGTGTACACCCCGCCTGCATCCACTTGAATAAACGGCTGCTTGCCTCCGCCTACGATGTTGCCATCGAGGGTCGACCAGGAAAAGGTGCATCCAGGCAAATCGGATTGCCCTTCCAGGGTGATTTGGGGCGTCAGGCAAGTAATTTTCGCCGGATTTCCGATGGATGCCACTGGTTTTGGAAAAAACTGAATGGGCGGTCCAGGTGCTACTTTGGTGCAAAAATCCGTCAGATCCACCTGACCGTTCGGCAATTTATTGCCGGCAACGGCAGCAATGTAATAGGTCGCCCCGTAAACCATTTTTTGTGGATCAAAACAAAAGACGGGCTGGTTGCTGCGCCCAATCTCATCGATGATTTGAGCGCCACTACCGGTATGCAGGATAAACTGCAAGGCATCTTCGGGTTCTAAAAACTGCCCGGTATCGTCGTAAGACGCTGTTATACAACCCGAACCGCAGGTCGACAGCGCTGTCGTGGACAGTAGGCCCAAAGATGTATTGCATTTTTTTAAATTTATATCAAAAGAACAATTACTGGTACAGCCGTTGGCATCGGTCACGGTAACGCCGTAATTGCCTACGGCAAGGTTTGGCAAAGTAAAATTGCCGGCTGAAAGATTGGCCTGGCCTGCGCCACCGGTCCAGTTTATTTGATAAGGCGCTACCCCACCCGAAATCGATACACTGGCCGTCCCGTCCGTCAAATTGGGCGCGCTGACCGGAAACGTCCCCACGCAATTCAGCTGAACGGCCGAAGTTGGTTGATGAATGGTGTAATTTGCCGAAGCAGTACATCCGGCGGCATCTTTCAGGACAAGTGCATAGCTTCCAGCGCCTAATTGGTTCAAATCCTGCAAGTTACCGGGTACCACGGGTGTCCACATATACTGGAAAGGCGCGGCGCCGCCCGATACACTTACATCAATCCCCCCGGTTTTATCCCCAAAACATTGCACATCGGTCGTTTGGGCACTCAATACCGGAAGGTTCACGCCATTTGCAACAGTATAAACAGCACTCGCCGTACAGGCCCCCTTTGTCACCGTAACCGTGTAATTGCCGCCTGCCAACTGGCTTATTTGCTGGGTAGTTTCCCCATTGGACCAGGCGAAATTGTAGGCGTCAATTGGCGTAACACTCAGATTTACAGCGCCATTGTTGAGCAGACAAGACGTATTGGGCGTAGTTGAACCCGAAAGGATGGGGGTAAAAATACTGTCTGGAACATTCAATTTGATTTGGCTCAAACAGGCATTGGCCCCTGTTACCGTCACAGAATAGACCCCTGAAGCGATATTGCTCAAATCTTCGGAGTTGGAGGCGGTCGACCAGGAGAAAACGTAAGGAAGAACGCCACCCGTAACGCTCAAATCAATGGCGCCCTTGGCCTGGGAACAGATGTCTGCTGAAATAAGCGCCTGAATGTCGGGATAAGTCCGTTCATCGAAGACCGTAAAGGAAGCAGACGCCAGACAGCTTCCCGTTTTGGAAACGGTGACCGTATAAGTTCCAGGATTTGGACCGACAAGATCTTCTGTTGTTGCGCCGTTTGACCAAATAATGGTATAAACACCCGGCGGCGTGATCGTCAGGTCGATGGCGCTGTTGGCTGCATCACATCGTGTAATCGGAGCAGCAAAACCCGACAGACTAAAACTATCGGCGTTGTTGACGACCGTAAAGATGGTATCCTGGGTGCAACCATCCATGGATGTGACAGTTACGGCATAAATTCCGGATAGAACATTGCTTAAATCTTCGCTTGTCGCACCATTTGACCAAATAAAGGAATACGGACCAGTTACTGCTGTGATTTGAAGATCAATGGCGCCATTGGCGTTACCGCAAGTGGCAGGCGTAATTTGGGCATTAATTGCCGGATTTAAAATATTATTTGTCACCTGAAAGCTGGCGCTGGCCGAACAATTGCCCACTGCACTTACAGTAACGGTATAGATACCAGCAGCAAGCCCCGAAATATCCTCACTTACCGCGTTGTTAGACCATGAAAATTGATAAACATCGGTAGGGGTTACGTTGATGTCGACAGCGCCATTGGGGTTGACGCAGGCCGTATTGGGCAAAACACTTGCATTGATGGTAATTACCGGCGCGTTGTTGCCTACTTGCGTGATGGCGACGGCGGTGCAGCCATTTCCATCCTGTACGGTCACGTTATAGACTCCCGGACCGAGATTAAGGGCTGTCTGGGAGCTTTGTCCATTGTTCCACGCATAAGAATAGGGGGCAGTACCACCCGAAACGCTCACTTCGGCCGAACCATTGCTCAATCCACAGAGCGCCGAATTGCCGGTTCCCATGGCCGTCGGGGCGAGCTGGGCATTCAATACCGAAAAATTGGCGGTAGCAGTACAAGTCCCAAGGGTTGCCGTTACGGTATACATTCCTGCGGCCAGGGCGTTGATGTTTTGCACCGTGTATCCGTTCGACCATAAAAAGGAATAGGGAAAAGCGGCGGGCGCTACCGTGGTTTGGATGACGCCATTGGGTACCGCGCAAGATGTGTTGTCAGAAACCGTTCCGGAAATAACGAAGTTTAAATTATTGGCAGGTACCTGAAAGTCGGAAACCGTGCTGCATCCCAGGGCAGATGTCACCGTGACCCGATAATTTCCAGCGGCTAAATCACTGATGTTCTGCGTTGTTTTGCCATTTGACCAATTAAAAACAAAAGGTGCAATTCCACCGGAAACAGACAGATTGATGGCCCCGTTGCCCAGTTTACAGGTCTCTGGCGTCACCATTGGGGAAAGGATGGGCAGAACAGCCGTTTCATCTATCGTTATCGCCAGCGTTTCGGTACAACTGCCGCCTGCACTTACCGTTACCGTATACTCCGCGGCTGGAAGATTGTTCAAATCCTGTGTCATGGCCCCGGTAGACCAGATGTAAGTATATGGTCCAATGGGACTTACGCTCAAATCGATGCTTCCGTTTGCAAGAATGCAGCTGGTGTTGGGTGACGGAACGACCGAAACATCAAATGGCGGATTGTTGTTGCCGAGCTCTACGGTTTCAGTACGGGTACAGTTGTTGGCGCCGGTCACCGTTACAGTATAAGTTCCAGGCAATACATTTACCAGACTTTGGGTGCTTAAGCCATTGGACCAAATATAGGTGTAGGGCGATATCCCGCCATTCACAGCCAGGTTGATGCTGCCATTCGGAAGATCGCAGCTGGAAGACGTTTGGCTGGCAAATAAATCGGGCGCATTCGGCAAATCAGGCACCGTAAACTCGGCAGTGTTCGAACAAGTGATCCCGCTGGTCACTGTCACGGTGTAAACGTCGCTCGTCAGATTGCTGAGGTTTTGTGTGGTTTTTCCGTTCGACCAGGCGTAGGTGTAATTTCCTGTCGGGCTGACACTTAAATTGATCGCCCCCGTATTGTTGCCATTGCAATTGGTATTTGGAGCCAGCACTGCAGCAATGTCAATGGGAACAATATTATCTAACACATTGACAGTCAACTGACTGCTACAATTTTTCAGATCGGTTACGACAAGCGTGTAAACCCCTCCCGGAATACCCGTTAAATTTTTGGTGGTGCTCCCGTTCGACCATGAATACGTGTAAGGCGGGGTCCCATTTCCCGAAACCGTCAAATTGATGGCGCCGTTGCTTTGTCCGCAAGTAGCGGCTTGAACCGTAGCGCTCAGATTAATATTGACCTGTGTGACTGAAACCGAGCCGGTAAGGTTATAGGGGCAAGCGGGCGGCGGTCCTTCCACACTTCCCAGGGTATAAAGCCCGGGCTGGGTAACGGTTAAAACATAGGGATTGTCGAAAGTTGTAATGGGCGCCTGCGGCACATTGTTGATGTTGTGCACAAATGTCCAGGGCCCCTGACCGGTAAATGCAAGGTTTAATTGTGCCGAGCCGCCGGGGCCGCAAATCTGGGTTTGCAAACCCGTAAGCGTGGCAGTTGGAATGGGCAACAGGCTGACATTCAAACAAGAGAGATTGGGGTTGGCGCTGCAGGCATTGGCGGTACCCACACAAACAGAGGCCGTCCCGGTGGCATTGGCGGCCCAATTGATGGTGATGGTATTGTTTGAACCCCCGGAAATTGTTCCGGCACTGGAAGGGGTGATGGTCCAATTGTAGGCATTTGCGCCTGCAACGGGAGAAACGCTGTAGGTTTCGGAGGCGCCCGCGCACACAGGACTTGCCCCGCTAATGGCTCCCGGCGGCGGAGGCGGCTGGTTGGGAATTTCCCACATCGTTATGTTATCCAGCAGCATGCCGGCCACAGCCACATTGCTGGAACCGATCAGACGCAATTCGGCACTGCTTGCTTGTGCGGTAAAGGACAAGCATTTTTGCTCCCAACCTGCACTTGCATTGTTGGTAGATGTCCAGGTAACATCCAGCCAGGCGCCACCGGCCACCAGCGCCCGACAATTGGCAGCAGCGGTACCTGGATTTTTGGCATATTCCAAAACGATCACATAACAAGCGCCAGGCTGCAGGTTGTTGAGCGTATTTGTAATAGTCCCCGATGTAAATCCATTTAAATCAATTATTTGCGTCAGGTTGCTGCCCCCATAGGCCGCACTCGCCAAAAGGTCAATCGACCCGCTCACAACCGTCCAGGCGCCGAATGTCTGTCCGCCAAAATAAGTTGCAATCACCGGCGGCGGGGTGGGCAATGTAGGATCTTCAAAATCCCCATCCGGAATCCCGACTTCTACGGGGGTGCCACAGCAACCGCTCCCGTTGACGCATGCGGGCTGTGCATACCCTTCAACACCAATAAAAATAGCGAAAAAAGCAGTTAACCAAGCCAGCCGTGGTACATACCTAAAAGCACTGTGAAAAATGTTGCAATAGAATTGTTTCATGGAATTTTGGTTTCATTGAGTACGGTGTGTCAAATATACCGCTTGCCAGTCAATTCCACTGCAAAGCGTGCGATCAAATGGGCAATTGTGTATTTTTTTACCTTAAAATTTTATAAAATGCCCCACAAAAGAAACTATTTACCCCTTATAAAAGGTTTTATATCCGGAACCTCACCACAGGAGCAGCACTTAATCCCAATCCCGCCTCCGGCATCTGTTCACCCTTGAATCAGGTCCCAACGCCTATGTTTCATGCCTTTCATGAATTCAAACTGATCGCCTTCCTCTTGCTGGCGGTCCTGTTATTTACTACACTCGATTTTTTGTCGCGCAAAGACCTGCGCTACGATGTTCAGACTCCAGCGGCCAAAGGGTATGCGGAGCCAGATACCCCAAGAGCAATTATGCCACCAACGCCAAGCCAAGCGCCCGTTGTGTACAATCCATTGCTCCAACCAGCTTCGTACAACTTCCATGATGCTGAAAATCAGGAACTTGAAAAGCCGCACCGGGAGCCTCCATTTTGGGCAGTGTATCTCAAAGCTTACCCAAGGCTCGAGGAAGCCGAACACCTGCGCAATGCATTCCAACAACGCCCCATCGGCATTGCGATTCGCCCCGATGGCAGCTTCCTGGCCTACATCCATTTCGATCAATTAGACGATTGCCGCGCCTGCGCACGCGACATCAACCGCCATTTGCTCGATTTACGGCCATTTGGCATCACAAAGCCTCTGGAAATCGTGGATTTGGCGCCGGTTTCGGAAGCAGATTTACTTTCGGAGAATTGAGCCGGATAAAACATGCCAGGATTCGCCGGATTTTGTGGATAAATCAGGATGGATTTCGCTGATTTATAATG
>JAGWYI010000233.1 GCA_018969455.1 Bacteroidota bacterium
CCGTCGGGTTTTATTTCGGTGGTTTCCTGGTCGGGGCCGGGAATGGAATTGGGGATGGTGTCGGGATAGAGCGGAAGGACTTGTTGGGCAGATAAAGCGGATACAAAGGACATGAACATGAGCGTCGGCAGTAATTTCATGTATCGTTGGCGTTTGAAGGATGGGCGTGAGGGTCAAAAATAACACCGAATTTCGAACACCGAACGCCAAATTTCGAAATGCGTGCGCTGTGTTGAACGACACTGCTTTTTTGGATTTCCGATATCGGAAATCATGCAATCGGATATCCATTTTAATCTGGCGAAACTTTCAGTATAGAACCGATTCCCAAACAAGCTTCAATTTTGGCCCAAATATTGCAAACAGGCAAAACCATTGCAAAATCCCGCCCGGGCGCTCCATTCTACTGCTTGAAGAAAACGCGCAATTTACTTTCCCTCGCTTCAAAAACATACGCCATTTGAACCAAACCCATTGTTTTATGCGTAAAATCGGGATGGTTGTTTTGCTGTTTTGTTCTCATTTTCTGACTGCCCAAATTGTTAACATCGAGGATATGCGCATCACGGGCACTTCCGATTCCATCCGTTGGTATGGCTCCACCCAGGAAGCCTTTACCCTCACCAAAGTGCAGGAGCAAACCACCGTTTTTCAGGCCGATTCTCGTTTGCAGTACAAATACCATCGCAACGTTGTGCTGTTGTTGCTCAATGCCAACTTTTTAAGGGCAGGCACACAAAATTTTGTCAATACCGCTTTTATGCATTTGCGCTACAATTACAAAATCAATCCTGTATTGTCCTGGGAATTGTATGGGCAACAACAAAGCAATCAATTGCAGTTGATGAAAAGCAGGACCTTGCTGGGCACCGGATTGCGCCGCCGTTTTTTCCTCAACAAATCAAAAACCAGCCGCATGTACCTGGGCATGGCCTACTTGTTCGAGAAGAATATTTTTACGGAATCATACGGCAAACGCGATTGGCACCGGATGAGCAATTACCTGTCCATCAGCCTGCGGGCGCCCAAATCGAGCGTTATTTTGCGCGGCACCACTTATTGGCAGCCCGCCATTGGGTACATCAAAAATGTACGTTATTCCACCGAATGGACGCTCGAACTCCCGATCACCGAACATCTGCGCTTCACCACCAACATCACCTATAGCGTCGACCGCGGATTGCCGCAGGCAGCCCCGTTGAAGGCCTATAATTGGGTGAATGGTTTGGTGTGGCAATGGTGATTTTTTTCGACGGATACGTAGGGGCAAGACGCGACTTGTTCCTATGTTCAACGCCCAACCAGCTGTTTCACCGCCTGTTTCGGCGTAATATCCCGCTGCGGGTTCGAACACCCCATCACAGTATATTTATTTTCAAACATTTGTACATATTGAATCCGATTTATGCATTCCAATGTCTCGTATTCCTGAACTAAGGCATCTACGACAGTGCGCACACCGGCTACATCGAGATCGGGAATCGTCAAAGCATCGCCCGCGGGCGATGCTGCCCTCCATTTCGGCTTGAAACTGATCGCCCTCCTCCGATTTTCTGTTGACTTGTTATAAAATTGAATTTCCGAATTCCTAAATTGTCGTCACCAAAGCCTAACATGCCAAATACAACCATTTATCAGGATTTGCCAAACGATCATCGAATAATTTGAGGAGCACAACACTTTGCCTGTAGTTTTGTAAGGTATTTGATTTCCCTTGTCAGGGGAGAAACAACCAAAATTTCGCACAACCATTTCAACTATGAAAAACGCAATCCTTTCCGGAATTCTCTTTTTGGCAGCCATAGCGGTTCACGCACAAACTGCCGATGAAATTATCCAAAAACATCTTGAAGCAACGGGCAGTGCTGCCTGGGAGAAAATTACCTCCATGAAAACCGAAGCCAAGCTAACCATTCAGGCAGCTCCTGGCATGGAAATCCCCATGGTGCTAACAGTGGTGAACAATAAATCGGCCCGGGTTGAGGTATCTGCAATGGGCATGACCCAGGTTTCCTGCATCAATGGCGACAAAGGTTGGTCAAATAACCCATTTGCGGGCAAAAATGATCCAGAACCCCTTACAACAGACCAAGTTAATGAAATGAAACAAATGACTGATCTTGCAGGCCATTTGTACAATTACAAAACCAAAGGGTATACGGTAGAATACCTTGGGAAAGAGGATGTGGATGGAACAGAAATGCATAAAATCAAAATCGTCATCAGTCCAACTCGTACGGAATATGCACTGATCGATCCTGAAACTTTCCTGGAAGCCAAGTCTATTACGGTTGCAACCGTAGATGGCAAGGAATCAAAGTCTGAATCGGCTTATTCCAATTACAAAGAAGTCAACGGCGTAAAAATTCCCCACACCATTGAGGAAAACAACCCGGCCATGGGCGGAACTGCTGTGACTACTGTTACCAAAATCACGGTAAATGAACCCGTGGATGCGGCAATCTTCGAAATGCCCGCCAAAAAGTAACTGCCATTTTTCTGAAATTTTCCCGTTGCCCAAACCTTGCTTCCCTGCCGGTTTGGGCAATTTTTGCATAACTGCGCACCGCGCTTTTAAACCTTTGATCATGCGTATCACCCATGCTCTTTTGTTTTTTGTACTCCTCACGGGTTTGGCACAAGCACAAAAAACCGTCAATTTGAGTTCGGCTACTTTTGGCCAAATGGAAGCCCGAGCCATTGGCCCGGCCGTTATGGGCGGCCGAATATCGGCCATTCAGGGTGTCAACCGCGACCCGCGCACCCTGTACATCGGCACCGCAGGCGGCGGCATCTGGAAAACCAAAACCGGCGGCAATACATTCGAACCCATCTTCGATAAATATCCCCAATCCATCGGCGCAATCGCCATCGACCAAAAACACCCGGATACCATCTGGGCCGGAACCGGTGAAAGCAACATGCGAAACAGCGTTTCCATCGGCCTGGGCATCTTCCGCTCCACCGACGGCGGCCGAAACTGGGTAAAAAGCGGCCTGGAAAACAGTGAACATATTTCCAAAATTATCATCCACCCCGACAATTCCAACATACTTTACGTTGCTGTGCCCGGGAAATTGTGGAGCGACAGCCCCGATCGTGGACTGTACAAAACCAGCGACGGCGGCAAAACCTGGGAAAAAATCCTGTATACCGACGAAAAAACCGGCTGCGCCGACATCCTCATGGATCCAAGAAACCCGGAAGTGCTCTGGGCGGCCATGTGGCAATTCCGCCGCACTCCCTATTCCTTCGATTCAGGCGGCCCTGGCAGCGCCCTGTACAAATCCAGCGACGGCGGCAAAACCTGGCGCAAAATTACCAACGGCCTGCCCACCACCACCTTTGGCCGAATTGCACTCGCTCAAGCCCATAGCGAACCCGACAAACTCCTGGCCATTGTGGAAAGCGCCAATACCGGCCTGTACATCTCATCCGATGCCGGCGAAAGCTGGAAACTCCAAAGTTCTACCTCCAATGTAACGGCCCGTCCATTCTATTTCAGTACCCTCGAGGTGGATCCCAATGACGCCAAACGGGTTTACCGACCATCCTTTTCACTTTCCATTTCCAACGATGGCGGATATTCCTTTGCCGACGCCAGTGATGCAGGTGGCTGGGTTCACTCCGACCACCATGCCTTGTGGATCAATCCGCAAAATACCCACCAAATGTACCTGGGAACCGATGGTGGCGTTTACATGAGCCTCGATCGCGGCGTTACCTGGACCCACCTCAATACCTTGCCGGTATCCCAATTATACCACGTTGCACTCGACCAAAAAACGCCCTATAATGTGTACGGCGGCCTCCAGGACAATGGATCCTGGCGGGGACCTTCTGCCAGCGCCGGTGGCATCGAAAACAAAGACTGGCTCTCGGTGGCAGGCGGCGACGGATTCTGGGTACAACCCGACGGACTTGATCCCGATTTCGTTTATGCTGAAAGTCAGGGCGGAAATATTGTGCGCTATAATTCCAAAACCAATCAGGCACAGGCCATTCAACCCCAGGCCGGAGACGGCGAACCCAAATTGCGCTGGAACTGGAATACGCCCATCGTGCGCAGCCCACTGAATCCGAAAGTGCTGTACATGGGCGCTCAATTTTTGTATAAAACCGAAGATCGCGGATATAGCTGGACTAAAATTTCGCCAGATCTGACCACCAACGATACGCTGAAACAAAAACAGGCTGCCAGCGGCGGCCTCACGGTCGACAATACCTCCGCCGAAAACCATTGCACCATTTTTACCATCGCAGCATCGCCACTCGATGAAAATCTCCTGTTTGTGGGCACCGATGATGGCAACCTGCAAATGACTACCGACGGCGGCAAAAACTGGACCTTAACCTCTAAAAACATCCCGGGCGTGCCCGCAGGCGCATGGGTAAGCAGCATAGAACCCAGCCGCTTCGACCGCAATGTGGTGTATGCGACCTTCGAAAACCATACGTATGGCGACATGAAAACCTATGTGGCGCAAAGCACCGATCTTGGCAAAAACTGGAAATCCCTGCCCGTAGAAGGCGTGCAAGGATTTGCCCGAAAAATTAAAGAAGACCTCAAAAACAGCCGTTTGCTGTTTCTGGGGACTGAATTCGGCCTGTACGTCTCCAATAACGGCGGCGCAAACTGGGTTTTGTATAAAGCCGGATTGCCGGAATATGTATCTGTTCATGACATTGCCATTCATCCACAAACCAATGACCTGGTTTTGGCAACCCACGGCCGCGGCTTCTTTATCCTCGACGACATCGAACCCATCCGAAACCTGACACCGGAATTGATGCAAAAAGAAGCCGCACTCCTGCCTTCCCGCCCGGCCGCTCTTACCAACGGACATTTCGGCATTAGTTTCCCTTCAACCGGTTCCTTTATCGGCCGCAACCCCAATACCGCTGCGCAAATTTCCTATTATCTGAAAGACCGCATCAGCACAGGTGATGTCAACATCGAAATCCTGGATCAAAAGGGCAATTTATTAACCACGCTGCCAGGCACCAAACGCAAAGGCATCAACATTGCAAGCTGGGATATGCGCCTTAAAGCACCAAAAGCCGCAAAAGGGGTTATGGTTGCCGGTGAAATGGGCGTTTTTGCAGGCCTTATTGGACCAATGGCACAACCCGGCACCTATAAAATTCGCCTGGTAACACCGGGCAAAACCGACGAAGGAACGCTTGACTTAATTGCAGATCCACTCAATCCCGGACTGGATTATGCCAAACGCGCCGAAATTTCAAAAACCCTCTTCGGCATGGTGGAAGAACTGGGCTTTCTCGTCGGTCAGGTACAAGCACTCAAAGACAGTACCATCCAGCGATCCAAATTGGTGAAAGACAAAAAGTTAAAAACAAAACTCGATAAACTGTCCACCGATCTGGAAGCCCTGCGACAGGTGCTCACCGAAACCAAGGAATCCAAAGGCATCACGGGCGAAGAAAAAATGCGCGTGTTCATTGGCCGCCTGTATGTTATGACTGAAGGATCCGATGATCTCCCAACCGCTTCCACCCTCAAGCGCATGGCATTTCTGCAGGGTGAGTTGAAAAAATACCAGGAACAGGCTGGAGGCATGTTCAAACAACTTGAAGGCCTGAATCCGGGCCTGCAAAAGGAAAAACTCGCACCGCTGTCTGTGATTGACCGGGCCAACTGGGAGAAAAATTTCAATGCAATTCCGGGAAGCAGCAAATCCGGAATGGAATTCTTCCTGGGTGTACAGGATGAAAGAGATTAATGAATACCCTGATCGGAAGGATTTTATGGATAAAACGGGTAGTACCATCCTGCTAATCCATAAAATCCTTCTAATCCGCATTCATTATTATTTCAACTTCACCATGCATCGAACCATGTCGCGGGTAATGTACCATTCAAGGCAATAACCCGCCGGATCAAGTTCGGGATGTTTCAATAAGTCTTCAAAACACTGGCTGATAGCCATCGGATGTTGCATGTAATCGGATATATCCTGCCCAACGTAGCGCCCTTTGCTTAGAACAAAAGACTCCAAGCCCGGTTTTTGTCCATCTTCTCCCGGAACAAGTTCGGCAGCAGCCCAATACAGGATCGTATCAGCGGGCCCTCCCTGAGAAATCCCGTAATAATTCAGCATGGTTTCTGCTGAAAAATGCTGGTGCAGGCTTTGGTGGGCAGCCATAACCCCTTCCGGGAAAGCGGTCGCCGCGACCCGCACTACGGGAATATCGCGGTCAATATGAAATACTTGCATCGGCCGGGTTTTAGTGTGTCTCCACGTATTTTTTGAAGTTGTTCAGAATGGATTGCCAGCCGAATTGTTGCATTTCCACCGGATTTTCGTTTTCTGCTTCGAAAATTTCCCGAATATGGGTGGTTTCGCCATTTGTGGTAAAGTCTATTTCAACTTTTCGACCGTCTCCCATGGTGTAGGCAATGTGTTTCAGGGGCTCCAGGGCCGTGTAAGTACCGAAAAAGTCAAAACCCATGCTGCCATCTTTTGCTTCCATGCGGCTGTTGAACATACCGCCTACACGAAAATCGTTGGTAGCAGAGGGCGTGTGCCAATCGTCAGAGGCGCTGTTCCATTGCATCAAGTGCTCCGGATTGGTCCACATTTCCCATACTTTTTCCATTGGCGCGATTATCTCGGCAGAAACAGTCACTTTAGGAACCCCGGTTTCTCCTTCAAAAGCCGCTTTCAAGCCTGCAATGTCAATTTTTTTCATTTGCATCATGGCCTGCATGGCGCGGCCTGCTTTTAAAGGATCTGAATCGCTGATGTATTGCATGAGTTGTACCGGCAC
>JAGWYI010000234.1 GCA_018969455.1 Bacteroidota bacterium
AAAGCCTCTCCATAATCATTGGTTCGTAGGATAAACTGATGATGCAATGCGGTTGCACGAGTCATCAATTCCCGCACAGTTTGTTGGGTCCAGATCAATCCGGAAGCGCCATTGTGGCTGGTGAAAACCTCGGGATGCAGTTTGTCGAGTGGATGATTAAGAATGGGGAAGCGCTGGAACAAGGGTTGGCTGCTTGTAATGGCGCTCAAAATGGCATCGTATTCTTCCTTGGAGAAATTAAAGTCGGCCGGGTTTAACTGGGTAACCAGCAGTTCTTTACCTTCCAGCCGGTTGGCATGTAAAAATTGTCCGACAGTTTCTGAAAAGTTCAGATCACCAAACAGAGGGATGTGGAGGGCCTTCCAACTTTCATCCAGGGCATTTTGCAAGCGCAGTGTTTTGTTCAGAATGGCCTCATAAGCCGCTCCTTCATGGGCTACCTTATTTTTGTTGTCGGCGGCCATTCGCAGCATATCTGCCAGCATCATGAGGTCGCTCTGCAGGTCGCGCAGGATGAACGTGACATCGCCAAACCCTTTTTCCAGCAAAAACTTTTGCGCCCTGCGCAGCGAATGAATGCTTTTGGATACAACCAGACATTTTTTGCCGTTGGAGAGCGCATTGGCAGCAAGTGCGGAAATGGTATAGGTTTTTCCGGTACCGGATGCGCCTTCCACCACCGTCAGGGCATTTTGTTGCATGGCCAGCAACACGGCGCGTTGAGAAGGATCGAGGGGCAATAAGGAGAAGGAATGACCCCAATTGCCTGCATCGGCTGGCAGGCCAGGCGCCACTTCGGGCGGATGCGTAATGGTCGTACGTGGAAGCGTGGGAAAAATGCCGGCGACTCCGCCCCACACCAATTGTCCTACCAATGCGGCGGCACTTGCCTCATTTTCCCTTGGAAGCAACTGAATACTCAAAGGAAGGCCTTGTTCGGTCAGACCAATTCTCCGCCGAATTTCTTCGCAAAAATCGGAAAGCGCATGGGCATTTAGAGCCTTGGCATCGGCAAGTTGATGAGCCTTTGCCGATAATTCCAGGTTAAAATAAGCATCAATTAAGTGAAAAAGTGGATAATTTGGCGATATTTGTTTGCCATCCAGGCGTTGTGCAATCCAACTATCCGGATTTTGAACGTGGGGCTCGAGTTGAAAATGCCAAAGAAACAAAGGAGCAGCCACCTCATACCCGCCAATGCGTGCGAGCACAAAAGGATATCCAAATGCCAGGTTTTTCGTGCCAAAAACCTTCTCCCGATTGCGGGCCTCAAAATAAAAATGCAACAATTGTTCGTTGCCAGAATGTTCAACCTGTAGCGGCAATTCAAAGGATTTAAAATCAACCAAATCGTGGATACAACGGATGGCAAATTCACTATCCAGTCCCACCAGATCGGTGTGCGACCGGTTCTTGGGCAGGGCATTGAGCCAGGCGAGCGCATCGCCGCTGTAAGAAGTGCCTTGGGTTCCGCTGAGCAGGGTTTGACGCTGAGGATCGGTCATGTTCTGGCCTGTATTTGGTGATTAAATTGCGCAAAAGAACGCAATTTTAAAACGCCATCCGAATACCCGCATAAAATTTTCTTGTAAGAGTCTCAAAAAATCAAATCCATGCCCTTATCTTTGCGGCGGCGCCGGGCGATCAGCTCCTGCAAAACCTCCCCAGGGCAGAAATGCAGCAAGGATATGTGGTTGTAGCGGTGTGTCTGGCGCTTTTTAAAACCTTTGCGAGTCAAGCGCATGCTGTAGTTCGCTACAGGCACTTGCCTCGCAAATTTTATTTAAAGCATTTCCGATCTCACTCAAACAACAGTTGTATGCTTTTTTTTGTTGACACTGCCAACCTCGATCATATACGAGAAGCGCAAGATCTCGGAATCCTCGACGGTGTAACCACCAACCCTTCTCTCATGGCTAAAGAAGGCATCTCCGGTGAAAAAAACATCTTAAATCACTACAAGGAAATTTGTAAAATTGTAGGAGACGGGAAAGATGTGAGCGCAGAAGTAATCGCTGTTGATTTTAAAGGCATGGTGGAAGAGGGCCAAAAACTGGCAGCACTTCATGAGAACATCGTTGTAAAGGTTCCAATGATCAAAGAAGGCATCAAAGCCATTTCTTACTTCACAGAGCAAGGAATCAAAACCAATTGCACCCTGGTTTTTTCCGCCGGTCAGGCAATTTTGGCTTCCAAGGCAGGCGCAACCTATCTTAGCCCATTTATCGGCCGGGTAGATGACATTACCTGGGACGGAATTGGCCTCATTAAGGAAATATACGAAATATACGACCAAATTGGTTCTGAAACGGCAATCCTCGCCGCCAGCATCCGAAACCCGCTGCACATTGTACAGGCCGCCAAAGCAGGCGCCGATGTGGTAACCTGCCCCCTCAATGCCATTCTCGGATTGCTCAACCACCCCCTGACGGATCAAGGCTTGCAAAAATTCCTCGAAGATCATCAAAAAGCGAATGCCTGATTCCATGGAAACATTTCGGTTGAATCTGGACCGCGACATGGTGGTTTTTGATGTCGAAACAACCGGGTTGAATGTCGTACGTGACCGTATTATTCAACTCGCCATGATCAAAATTCATAAAAACGGAAATCCGGATCTTGAGTTTTCAACGTTAATTAATCCGGGAATTCCCATCTCCGAAGAGGCGATGATGATTCATGGCATTACGCCCAAAGACCTGGCCAACAAACCCACTTTTATTCAATTATCCCAAAAAATTTGGGATTTTATCGGCAATGCCGACCTCGCGGGCTACAATTCCAATCGTTTCGATGTACCCATGCTGATGGAAGAATTTGCCCGCGCAGGCATGGAATTTGACGTCAGCAAACGACGCCTCATTGATGCCCAACGCATTTTTTACAAAATGGAACCCCGCACCCTGAAAGCGGCTTATCGATTGTATTGCGGAAAGGAACTGGAAGACGCGCACAATGCCATTGCCGATGTGCGCGCAACCCTTGAAGTATTGAAAGGTCAACTTCAAATGTATGAAAACAAAGACCTGATCGACGAAGAAGGAAATACTGTCCCAGCCCCCATCAAAAACGATATGCAAGCATTGCATTCTTTTACCAATGACCTTAACTTCCTGGATGCGACTCAAAAACTGCGGGTACAGCCAGATGGAAAAGTAGTCTTTAATTTCGGTAAATACGTGGGCCAATCGGTAAAGGAGGTGCTGGCAAAAGATAAAAATTACTTTTTCTGGATTCAGGAGAAAGAATTTTCTTCCCAGGTAAAACAAATCATCAAACAAATGATGAAAGAAGTAGACAAACCAGGCTAATCCACCTTTCCCGCTTTATCCCTAACTTCGCATTCTTTGCTTCGCTCACAAGGTTTTTGCCCAAAAACATGCACCATTTCAGGCCAATCAAAGTATACCCAACCGCTTTGCCCGTGCGATACCTTGTATTTATTTGTTTCCTTACCGCACTCGCATCTGCCTGCTTCGACCCAAAAAAAGGATGCCTGGACATTGAGGCGTCCAATTTTGACGCCAATGCAGATAAAAACTGCTGTTGTACCTACCCCGTACTGGAAATTGCCGTAAACCACGCATACGACACAATTCTGTATCTCGACAAAATCGTCTACAAAAATGAGTTTGGTTATTTCAGGCCATACAGTGTGGTTTTTTACCTGTACGACTTCCAATTGCGACAAAATGGAACCTGGAACGAAATTTCCGATACCATTCCGCTGTACTGTTTCGGACCCAATCCCGGCGACTCCATCAAACAAACCCTGAAAAACGACTTTGCGCTTCTCCGCCGCACCGCTCTTACCCTAAAACCCGGAACCTTTCGCAACACCGGTGTTTTCGATGGCTTCCGGCTCCAATTGGGGCTTAGCCCAAAAGCCAACCAGGCAATTCCGTCAAAAGCACCCAGCAACCACCCCCTGTTTACCCAAAGCGAAAATTTATGGATCAGCAAAAATGAAGGATATGTTTTTGCTCGCATCGTAGTGGCCCCCGACAGCCTGGCAAACACACCGCCAGATACATTTACCTATTTAGCAGGAGATATCCCCAAGCGTATGTTTGAACAAACCGGAATTCTGTTGAATCATCAAGCAGGGTATAACTTTAAATTGAATCTTAAAATTGATTACAAAACATTATTCCAAAATGTAAATTGGCTGGCGCCTCTGGCCCAACGGAAAGTGACAATAGGCGACAACTTGCCAAATGTTTTTAGCGTTTCTCAATAATCCACTTTAAAATTGCCAAAAATTCGTGCAATTTTGCACTATCCTTCTTCCCTGCCAAGCCTGTTTCCATTTCATTTTTTACGAAAACTGTGCAAAACCATGTCTCTACGCATTTTAACCATGCTGCTTTGCAGCGCCTTGCTAATTGCAGCCTGCAAAGACGATGAAACCAAACCAAACGGCGCTGTATCCGATTTTAAACTGACGTTCAAATCGAATTACAATGGCGAACGACTTATTAAATACCACCAATACCCCTACGGCGCCAACGCGTATCCGCTCGAATTCAGTCGCTTTACCCTTTTTCTTACCGATGTAACGCTCCTCAACGGCACTCAGGAAACTGTTG
Organism: Bacteroidota bacterium; assembly: GCA_018969455.1. Taxonomy (GTDB): domain Bacteria; phylum Bacteroidota; class Bacteroidia; order Chitinophagales; family Saprospiraceae; genus M3007. Next base: position 4,590 of record JAGWYI010000234.1, read on the forward strand.
TGGCGCCCTCCCTGTACCTCGACTTCACCCCCGATAATGCCTCAAGCGATACCTCGGCCTATCTAAACTACACCTTCGCCAACATACCGGAAGGAACTTACACCGGCATAAAAATCGGATATGGCGTAAAACCTTCCGACAATGCCAAAAATCCGGCAGATTTCCCACCCAGCAGCCCTCTTTACAACGATAATGAGTATTGGCTCGGCTGGAAAAGCTATATTTTTTGCAAAATTGAAGCGCAAGGCGATTCCGATAAAGACGGGGTGTACGACCACTTCAACATTTATCATTGCGGCGGTAGCCTGGTTTACAAAACCTTTACCTTTACCCAGCCTATTACCGTAGGCGGCAATGCCAAAACGACCAATGTGAATTTCGATCTGCGAAAATTGTTCATTATGGACGATGGCCGATATTATAACATGGTGACCAGCCCCTCAACCTCCAACAACAAAGACAGCCTTCGCGTGGCCAACGACATTATGGGTAAATTTGGCAAGGCAACAACCCTGGAACAATAAAATCGGAAACATGCGTGCATCGTACCAAATACCCAAACGCAATTGGCTGATTCTGTGTTTTTTCAGCACAATTGCACTCGTTCCGGCCTGCAATAAAGACAACAACCCCAATCCAACACCCACCAAGGGCGACCTGGAAGATATCCCTTACAACCCACAGGCGTACACCATCGTAAAACCAGCCCATTTTCCCGAAATTGAAGTCCCGAAAGACAATCCTATGACGCTTGAAGGTGTGCAATTGGGAAGAAGGCTTTTTTATGACCCCATCCTGTCGGCCGACAGCAGCATTTCCTGTGCATCATGCCACCTGCCAAAGGGCAGTTTTACCGACAATAAAGCCACCTCCAAAGGGATAGATGGCATTAACGGACGCCGAAGCGCCATGTCGCTGCTCAATGTGGCGTATGTCAAAAACGGCCTGTTTTGGGATGGCCGCTCGCCCAGCCTCGAAGATCAAGCCTTGCGACCCGTGGAAGACCCCGTTGAAATGCATAACAGCTGGACCAAAGTGGTGGAAAAACTCAAGTGGAACAAGGATTATCCTACGCGCTTTCGACAAGCATTTGGCATAAACGATCGGTCGGAAATTACCAAAGAACTGGCTGCAAAAGCAATGGCCCAATTTGAACGCATTTTGATCAGCAGCGGCAATTCGAAATACGACCGATTCAAATTTAAAGGCGAAAATAACCTGTTCGATGACGAGGAACTGGATGGATTTATTATGTTCAACGACGATGCGCTCAACCAGGGCGTAAACCTGCCCGACGCGCAATGTTTCCACTGTCACGGCGGAATTCTGAACACTGGCAATAATTATTTTAACAATGGCCTCGACAGCGTTTCCAACCTGGACGGATTTAAAGACCTGGGCCGCTACCTGGTAACCACCAACAACAGCGACAAAGGAAAATTCAGGGCCCCTACCCTCCGCAACATCGAACTCTCGGCGCCTTACATGCACGACGGCCGATTTAAAACCCTGGAAGAGGTGGTGGATCATTACAGCAAAAACGGGACCGGCGTTTCGAATGAAGATCCGTTTATCCGACAAATCGGGTATCCCATTCAGGGCAGCAACCCCATCAAATATACCGGTTTGACCCCGCACCAAAAGCAATCCATCGTGAAATTTCTGAAAACGCTTACCGATACAGATTTCGTAAACAATCCCGACATTCAAAATCCATTTAATTGATTTTCAAGATGTTCGGCAACATGTTGGATGCCTTTTTAGCCCCTGGAAAACAAAAGCGTGTTTTTCAGGGGTTAATAATGTGTCCTATGCACGGAATTGATCGACTCTTTCAGGAAAATGTCAATTTATTGGTACTTTTAATCCCGATTCTGTAATCTGATCGCACAACCGATATCCCATAATCATGCATCACAAACTCCTCCTCGTTCTGATTATTGCCGCTTGCGCGCCTGCCTACGCGCAAGTAAATCTGGGTGGAATGCCTATGAATGGTCAGGATCCCCTCCTTCCTGCCCCATTAACCCTGCAAATACCACCCATCAACATCAGCCAGGCACTTTTGGAAGATTCCAATACCCCCGGACAAAATCGTTTTGCAGCGCCCGTCATGGTTGATATTCAACCCGAAACAGCAGGCGCCTGGACCCCGGTTTCGGATGGCAAGCTGTGGCAATGTGCGCTGCACGCAAAAG
>JAGWYI010000235.1 GCA_018969455.1 Bacteroidota bacterium
ACAACTAACAACTAACAACTAACAACTAACAACTAACAACTAACAACTAACAACTAACAACTAACAACTAACAACTAACAACTAACAACTAACAACTAACAACTAACAACTAACAACTAAGTTAAAATGATACAAATGGTTGATTTGAAATCCCAATACCAGCACATCAAAACTGCCCTGGAACTGGAATTTCAAGAAGTGTTGGAAAGTTGCCAATTCATAGGTGGACCAAAAGTAAATGCATTTAAAGCATCCCTCGAACAATACCTCGGCGTAAAACACGTCATCCCCTGCGCCAACGGAACCGATGCCCTCCAAATCGCCATGATGGCCCTCGGATTGAAACCCGGCGATGAAGTGATCGTCCCGGCTTTTACCTATGTAGCCACCGCCGAAGTGATCGGACTGCTCGGCCTCACGCCCGTAATGACCGATGTTGACCCACACACCTTTAATATAACAGCCGATTTAATCGAGCCCCATATTACCCCGCGCACCAAAGCCATCGTGCCCGTGCACCTCTTCGGACAAAGCGCCGACATGGAAGCCATCCTGGCCCTGGCAGCAAAACACCACCTGTACGTCATCGAAGACAACGCCCAGGCAATTGGCGCCGATTATACCTTTTCAGATGGAACCGTGCAAAAAACCGGTACCATGGGCCATTTCGGCTGCACCTCCTTCTTCCCATCCAAAAACCTGGGTTGCTACGGAGACGGCGGCGCCCTTATGACCAACGACGACAATTTGGCGGCACAAGCGCGCATGATCGCCAACCATGGCCAATCCAAGCAATATTACCACGACCTGATCGGCGTCAATTCCCGTTTGGATGCCTTTCAGGCCGCCGTTTTAAATGTAAAACTGCCACACCTGGATACGTACAATGCCGCCCGCAACCAGGCCGCCAATTATTACGATGCGGTGTTCAGCAACATCCCGCAACTAACGATACCGGCCCGGCAACCCGAATCTACCCACGTGTTCCACCAATACACCCTCCAGGTGGCCGGTGGACAACGCGATAACCTGAAAGCGTACTTGCAGGAAAAAGGCATCCCGGCTATGATTTATTACCCGGTGCCGCTGTACCGACAGCAAGCATTCGCAGCAGCCTGGCATGGACCAGCAGAAGGGTATCCGGTTACGGAAGCGTTGTGTGCTTCAGTGGTTTCATTGCCGATGCACTCGGAGTTGGTTGAGCCGATTTTAAAGAAGATCACAGACGGGGTTTCCGGGTTCTTTTCTGGAGTACTTTGAGAAAAAAAAGGGACACGGAGTTACGCGGAGGTATGGAGTTACACGGAGTTTTTATCCGTTGAACTCAAGATAAAGCCTAAAAACTAAATACGTTCCTAAAAATTGCTTGTTCCCTATTGTTCAAACCTATAAATTTGTAGAAAAAAGATTATGACAGTAATGGAACTAAAAGGCAATTTTCATGACTTAATTGCCAAAGTCGACGACCCAGCGCTGCTTACCCGTATGTTCGAGCAATGCTTAGGATTACTCAAAGGTGTTGATCTTCTTGAAGATATGCCTCCAGAAGCAATCTTGGAATTAGAAGCCGCAATTGCAGAGAGCTACCAAGACGAGTCCGGGGTAAGTCACGAAGTTGCAAAGTTGATGTTTAAAAAATTGGGGAATGCTTGAAATCATTTGGAAAGAACATGCGTTAAAACAAATTGAAAATATTTGTATTTATTTGACGGAAGAGTTCTCCAGCAAATGTGACGCAAAAATTTCTTTCGAAATTAACCGAAAAAGTAGAGCGTGTTGCTCGCTTTCCGGAATCCGGTCAACGAACACCCTATAAATTGGTATATCGACTTAAACTGGATAGGTATCATAGCATTTATTATAGAGCAAGTAAAACCCAAATAATTATACTTTACATCTGGGATGGAAGGCAAGAACCAAGAAAAAATAAATTCAATAAATGACAACCAAATAGTTATGACCTCAGAGAGGTCATACATTTGTAGAAAAAACCGCCCCCCCAACCCTACCCTTCTGACTTCGGAGAAGTCACACATTTGTAGAAAAAACCGAGCCCCAACCCTACCCTTCTGACTTCGGAGAAGTCGAACATTTGTAGGCCAATATACAAGAATCGGTGGAATTTTCCAAGCCGCACCCCCAACTAACAACTAACAACTAACAACTAACAACTAACAACTAACAACTAACAACTCCCATAAAAAATTTCGCCCTAATCGGAGCTGCCGGCTTTGTGGCCCCACGCCACCTGAAAGCCATAAAAGACACTGGCAATCAATTAATTGCCGCCCTGGATCCCAATGACTCCGTAGGCATCCTCGATTCATACTTCCCCAAAGCCAGCTTCTTCACCGAGTTCGAACGGTTCGACCGACACCTCGACAAGATGAAACGCCAGGGAAACCCCATCGATTTTTTGAGCATCTGCTCCCCCAACTACCTCCACGACGCCCACATCCGCTTCGGACTGCGCCAGGGCGCCCATGTCATCTGCGAAAAACCCCTTGTACTCAACCCCTGGAACGCCGAAGCACTCCTCGAAAACGAAGCCGAAACCGGCAAAAAAGTATACACCATCCTGCAATTGCGCCTGCATCCCCAATTGCAAGCCCTCAAAAACCAATTAAGCCATTCGGGTGACAAACACGAGGTAGAACTTACCTACATCACCGCGCGCGGTTATTGGTACTACACCAGCTGGAAAGCCGAACTGCCTAAATCCGGCGGAATCGCCACCAACATCGGCGTCCACTTTTTCGACCTGCTCCTTTGGCTCTTCGGACCCCTCCAATACCTGGAAGTCCACCAGCACACCCACGACCGCGCCGCAGGATACCTCGAACTCCAACACGCCCGCGTACGATGGTTTATGAGCATCAACGCCGACACCCTGCCCGAGTCCTGTAAAAAAGCCGGAAAAACCAGTTTCAGGACCATAACCGTGAATCAAAAAGATGTCGAATTCAGCGAAGGCTTTACCGACCTCCATACCCGAAGCTACGAAGCCGTGCTCAATGGCCTGGGCTTCGACATCCCGACGGTACTGCCCGCTATTCAACTGGTACACCAAATCCGAAACGAAAAAACAACACCCCATTCCCCCAATGCACACCCCTTCGTTCAATTACCCCTGAGCCCACACCCCTTTCCGCCGTAATCCCGTGGATGCGCTCCACACACGCAACCATACAAGCAAACCTGTTCAAGCATCCAAATGCTTTCCTTTTTCAAAAAAAATGATCCGGCGGTACACGCACTTCCCTTTCAAAAACTGAAAGTGGATATGCATGCCCACTGGCTGCCCGGCATCGACGACGGCGCCGCCACCCTGGAAGAAAGCATGGAACTCCTCCGCAAACTCCAGAACCTCGGATACACCAAACTCATCGCAACCCCCCATATCTACCAGGAACTATACCCCAACTCCCCCGAAACCATCCTGCCCGCACTCGAACAGGTACGCCAGGAAGCCCAAAATCAAAACATCCCGCTGCAACTCGAAGCCGCCGCCGAATACTTCCTCGACGAACATTTTGAAGATTTGCTCGACAAAGACCAAATCCTGAGCTTCAGCAACAAACGCGTGCTCATCGAAATGTCCTTCCTGGCCCCGTACCCCAACCTGCACCAAACCGTGTACAAACTGCGCCGAAAAGGATATAAACCCGTGCTTGCCCACCCCGAACGGTACCTCTACCTCGCCAAAAACATCGAAGAATTCGAAAAAATTCAGTCCTACGGCTGCGAATTGCAGGTAAACCTGCTATCTTTGGCTGGTTATTACGGAAAAGCAGAAAAAAAACTGGCCCTCAACATGCTCGAAGCCGACCTGGTCGACTTCCTCGGCACCGACCTGCACAACGCCAAACACCACGAAGCCCTGGCAAAACTCGGACAAGACCGCCAGTTTCACCTGCTGCTCGAACGTTACGCTTTTAGAAACCATCTGCTCTGACACTGTGAAACCCGTTCCCAAAACCGGCCTGCTCCTGCTCATCCTCTGCACCCAGGCCTGTATCCAGCACAAAACCCTGGTCAATTTCAATGAAGGCCCCGCCTTCGCCGACCAAAACATACAGGCGCCTCCACCCCTGCGCCTTAAACCCGACGACCTCATCGCCGTTTCCATCCAAACCCTCGACCCCGTCGCCAGCGCACCATTCAATGCCGGCATCCCCGCCACAAACGCCGGAAACAACAATGCCGGCGGCGCAAATGCAAATACAGGCTCCCAAAACACCCAACCCGGCTACCTCATCGACCCCAATGGCTACATCAACCTACCCCTCCTGGGAAAAATCCAGGCCGCCGGACTCAGCACCGCGCAACTGCGCGACACCATCTACGCCAAAGCCAACAGCCGATACCTCAACGAACCCATCGTCAACGTACGACTCCTCAATTTCCGCTTCACCGTGCTCGGAGAAGTAACCCACGCAGGCAACTTTAGCTTCAACGGCGAACGCCTCAATGTGCTCGAAGCCCTCGGCATGGCAGGCGATGTCACCATCTACGGCAACCGGGAAGACATCCTCATCATCCGCGAAACCAATGGACAACGCCTGTACGGACACCTCAACCTGCACCAGCGCGACCTGTTTCTGTCCCCCTTCTGGTACCTGCAACAAAATGACCTGCTCTACATCGCCCCTACAAAAAACAAAATCGGCGCAACCGCCGATCAGGGAACCAAAATATTGCAATGGACTTTTCCTATAGTTACAACCATTTCTGTATTAATCAATTTATTTAGGTAACCGGCCATAAAACTAAAATGGACAACAACAAAAACGCCGTATTGCTCGGGGGAGACAACCAGGGATTCCAGATCAAGGAATTCATTTATACCTACCTCCTCCGGTATTGGTACCTGTACTTGGGCTTCCTGTTTGGCGCCTACAGCCTTGCCTGGCTCCAGATCCGCTACACCACCCCCATGTACCAGGTGCGCAGCAGCCTGCTCATCAAAGACGAAAACAGCCAGGGCAACGGCATCTCCGCCGAAATCCTGTTCAAAGACCTGGGCCTGATGGACAATGGCCCCAAACTGCTCAACGAAACCCAGATCCTCAAGTCCCGCACCCTCATGACCGATGTGGTGAAAACCCTGGGACTCGACATTGAATACCACGCCGTAGGTCGGGTGCGTAGCTCGGAAATATACCCCGACTCCCCCATCAAGGTCGCCCTGTCCGAAGTGTCGCCGGAGGGCTACAACGTGCCTTTTCTGATCAAACCGGTGGATGAGCAGTACTTCAAACTGACCATTCGAGGCAAAGCCCTCAACTGCCAATACGGCGAAAAACTCCAGCTGCCCCAGGGGAACTTTATTTTTACCAAAAAAAGCGAAATCCCCAAAGACCAGGAACTTAAAATCATTTTCAAACAACCGGAATCCGCCGCCGCCGGATACGCCGCCGCCTTGAGCATCAACCAGATATCCAATGCCTCCAGCGTGCTGGAAATGAGTTTTAAAACTGCTACGCCCCAAAAAGGCATCGACATCCTCAATACCCTGGTAGACGCCTACAACCGCTCCACCATTGAAGACAAAAACACCGTCGGCAGAAACACCATCCAGTTTATCGACGACCGCCTCAAATACCTCAGCACCGAACTCTCCGACGTGGAAGGCACCCTCGAGGCCTTCAAAAACCGCAACGAAATCCCCACCGAAATCGAATCCAATGTAGGCACACTGATTGCGCAGGCCGGAGAATACAGCAAGGAACTCGACAAACTCGAAATCCAGAAAAGCCTCTTCGATGCCCTCGAAGCCTACCTCAACAACCAGCTCACCCGCTTCGAAGCAGCCCCCATCAACCTGCTGCCCTCCAACAACGCAGTGGCCGTCCTGGTGGGCCGATTCAACGACCTGGTGCTCGAACGCGCCCGGCTGCTCCGATCCGCAAAAGCCGATAACCCGGTGGTGCAAAACCTGAGCAGCCAGATCGATGTGATCCGAAACAGCATCCTCGAATCCATCGCCAACCAGCGCAAGGAACTGGAACTCCAGCTCAGCTCCGCCAAAACCAAAAGCGATTTCTACCAAAGCCGCATCAAAACCATCCCCGGCAAGGAACGCGGGCTCATCGAAATCAAACGCCAACAAGGCATCAAGGAAACCCTGTTTCTTTTCCTGCTCCAAAAACGCGAAGAAACCGCCCTGTCCCTCGCAGTAGCCACATCCAACGCACGGGTCATCGATGCTGCCATCAGCGCAGGCGCACCCATCAGCCCCAACCAACGCTCCATTTACCTGACGGCCATCCTGCTGGGCCTGCTCATCCCCTCCCTCATCGTGTACCTGCGGTACCTCATGACCAATACGGTGCAAACCGAAGGAGACATTGCCAAAGAAACCCAGGCGCCCATCCTTGCGGGCATCGCCCAGCAAAGCAACAAGGATGCCATCGCGGTGAAAAAGAACAGCCGATCCACGGTCGCCGAAATGTTCCGGCTCCTGCGCACCAACCTCCAGTTCCTCAGCCCCGGCCAGGAACACCAGGTGCTGCTCGTGACCTCCAGCGTGAGCGGGGAAGGCAAAAGCTTTATCACCCTCAACCTCGGCATTACCCTGGCATTGGCCGATAAAAAAGTGCTGCTCATCGAACTCGACCTGCGCAAACCCAAATTGGTGCGCTACCTCACCAAACAGGCCGCCGAAGACGGCATCACCTCCTACCTCATCGGCCAATTGCCCCTCGAACAACTGGTGCTCCAATCGGAGGTGCACCCCAACCTGTTCTACATCGGCAGCGGCCCCGTGCCGCCCAAC
>JAGWYI010000236.1 GCA_018969455.1 Bacteroidota bacterium
GTTGTACGGAAGTAGAACTGTGGGCGGTAGCCATTGAAGAAAGGCGTATGACGACCACCTTCTTCTTTAGAAAGCACGTACACAGAGCATTTGAAGGCTTTGTGTGGCTTCACGCTACCTGGTTTGCAGATAACCATACCCCGTTTGATTTGCTCTTTGTCGATACCGCGGAGCAGCAAACCAGCGTTGTCGCCTGCTTCACCACGATCCAACAATTTGCGGAACATTTCTACACCGGTGATGGTAGAGTTCAAAGGCTTTTCATCAGATTTCATCATACCGATGATTTCCACTGGATCACCTACGTTGATCACACCCCGTTCGATACGGCCAGTAGCAACTGTACCACGACCAGTGATGGTGAACACGTCTTCCACCGGCATCAGGAAAGGCTTGTCAACTTCGCGAACTGGTTCTGGAATTTGGTTGTCGCAAGCTTCCATCAGCTCGTCGATTTTAGCAACGAAAGCAGGATCGCCTTCGAGTGCCTTCAGTGCAGAACCCTGGATGATGCTTGCATTGTCGCCGTCAAAGCCATAAGAGCTCAACAGTTCGCGCAATTCCATGTCAACGAGCTCCAACATTTCTGGGTCGTCTACCAGGTCAACTTTGTTCATGAACACAACAATTTGTGGAACGCCTACCTGACGTGCCAACAGAATGTGTTCACGGGTTTGCGGCATCGGACCGTCGGTTGCTGCGCAAACCAGAATTGCACCGTCCATCTGGGCGGCGCCAGTGATCATGTTTTTAACGTAGTCGGCGTGACCGGGGCAGTCTACGTGCGCATAGTGACGCTTTTCCGTTTCATATTCCACGTGCGCGGTGTTGATGGTGATACCACGCTCTTTTTCTTCCGGAGCAGCATCAATGGCATCATAATCCGTTTTCTTTGCAAGACCCTTTTGCGACAACACGAATGTGATGGCGGCCGTCAGCGTAGTTTTACCGTGGTCAACGTGACCGATGGTGCCAATGTTTACGTGCGGCTTGGTGCGAACAAATGTCTCTTTTGCCATTGGTTGAAACTTCTTATTTGTTTAAGTGATAATTTTGTTAACCATGTGATGATGTGACAACCGATTCTAGTACAAGATATAAAACCATGCAAAAGCACAGATCTTATTTTCTGCCCAAAATCCAAATCATCACATTAACCCTTGAGCCGTTGATGGGAATTGAACCCACGACCTCTTCCTTACCAAGGAAGTGCTCTACCCCTGAGCTACAACGGCAATAAAGTGAATGAGCGCAAAAACCATTGAATCAAGCGAAACGTAAATCGCTCATTCACCCATTTACGCATTCACTAACTTGCCGGGAGCGGCGGACGAGATTCGAACTCGCGACATTCAGCTTGGAAGGCTGACGCTCTACCAACTGAGCTACCACCGCAAGCTATTATGTTGTAGGATGATTTTTTATGTCGTTAAACCTCAAAAATTACCCTCGACAAATAGTCGTGGGGGTGGTGAGATTCGAACTTACTCAGCGGTAAAGCACCAGATTTACAGTCTGGCCCGGCTCTCCAACTCCGGGGCACCCCCTAATTTTCTTTCAATCGCCTTAAACAACCCAAAAGCCGTCTAAAACCTTTTCGCTTAAATCAATGCCCGAATCTTTTTTCAGACAATTTAGAGCCACTAGAGGGACTCGAACCCCCGACCAGCTGATTACAAATCAGCTGCTCTACCAGCTGAGCTACAGTGGCTTATATTTTGACCCTCTTACAGGTCTCTTTGTGCTTTCAATTAACTTTTTTTGCCGGGATAAATACCCCCTTTCGAAAAGCGAGTGCAAAGGTAATAGATTCCTTTAAAATAGAAAAACAATTTTGAAAAAAAACCGTAAAAATTCCTAACTTTTTATCCCCTACGCCTCAAGTCTTCTCCAAATTGAGCGTATTATACCTCCTCCAACTCACAATGAAATGATACAAACACTTGATTTACAAAATTTTATCTTTTTTTCAAAGAGAATCATCACCTTTGCAGCCGCGCTCGCACCTTTCATGCTTCAGAACCATTTTTCGGATGAACGATAAAACCTTTGAATACTGCCTCGCCCACACCACCGCCCCAGGCGATTTTTTGAATGCCCTCGAACGCGAAACCTACTTACGTACCCTTAGCCCTCATATGATGTCGGGACCTTACCAGGGTGCCCTGTTGCGCATGATCAGCCTGATGCTGCAACCTAAAAGGGTTCTTGAAGTGGGTACCTTTACCGGATATGCCGCTATATGTTTGGCAGCAGGACTGCCCGAGGACGGGCAGTTGCATACCATAGAAGCCGATGATGAACTGGTTTGGATCATCCAAAAGGGCCTGAAACTGGCCCAAATTGAACACAAAGTAACGATTCATACGGGCGAGGCAACCCAAATTATTCCAAGCCTGGAAGGTGATTTTGATTTGGTGTTCCTCGATGCCGGCAAACTGGATTATGCGGTGCACTATGAAATGGTGCTGCAAAAAACACGTACCGGGGGCTTTATTCTGGCTGATAATGTGCTGTGGGATGGTAAAGTTGCCGGATTCGATCAAAAGGATCAAACCGCACTGGTATTGCGCGCTTTTAACGATCTGGTACATACCGACTCCCGGGTGGAAAACCTGCTCCTCCCACTGCGGGACGGCCTTATGCTAATCCGTAAAATCGTTTAACAAGCCATATAGCGTGTTTCTTTTCGATTCTATCGCCATTTTTTTTTCAATTCCTTCAAGCTTACTTATGTTTGCCCTGCTTGCGGGGAACAGAACCCATCAAAACACCGCTCATACGAAACCCATTTCACCCCAACACAATAATCATGGCCGATAAAAAAGCACACCTATTATATGTCGAAGACGACGAAAGCCTGAGCTTCGTTACCCGAGACAATCTGGAACTAAACGGATTTGCCGTTACCTATTGCGAAGACGGTCAGAAAGCACTCGATTTGATCGAATCCAACACCAATTTCGATTTGTGCATTCTGGATGTAATGCTTCCCCATGTAGACGGCTTTACGCTGGCGCAGGAAATCAGAAAACGAAACGAACTCGTTCCCATCATTTTCCTGACCGCCAAAAGCATGAAGCAAGACAAAATTCACGGTTTGACCATTGGTGCAGACGATTACATCACCAAACCATTCAGCATTGAGGAACTGCTGCTAAAAATTGATATTTTCCTGCGAAGAACCAAATACACCACCATCCTGAAGGAAAATCTGGTGGTTAAAATTGGCAGTTACCTGTTTGATTACAAAAATTTGAACCTTACCAATGGCGCATATACCGAAACGCTCACCCAAAAAGAGGCAGACCTCTTAAAATTGCTCAATGAAAACCGAAACCAGGTTGTAAAACGCTCCTTTATCCTTGAAACAATTTGGGGGAAGGACGACTATTTTCTTGGACGAAGCCTGGATGTTTTTATTTCTCGCTTGCGCAAATACTTGAATATGGACGAGCGCATAAAAATTGAGAACATCCATGGAGTTGGTTTCAAATTTCGGGTAGATGAATAATTTTTAAGGCTATGAAACGGCTTGCCCGTTTCCAAAATGAAAATCACAAGTTGGAATCTTTTTTTTTACCTTATCAGGATGCAAGCGTTCACTGTCTGCGTTTTGGACATGGCCCGCAGTTGCTCCTTGCATTGCATGGTTTTGGAGACCGCGCCCGCATGTTTGCCGTGCTTGAACCCGACCTTGCTGCGAAGTATACCGTAGTGGCCATTGATTGGCCTTTTCACGGGCAAACCGACTGGCCCAGACAAAGTTTTCAGAAGTCGGATTTACTTGCCATTCTGAATTTGGTACTGGAAAAAGAAGCACAGTCGAGATTCAGCCTGATGGGATTCAGTTTTGGGGGTCGTTTGGCTCAATCCATGCTACCAGAATTGGTCGATCGGCTTGATAAATTGTACTTGTTATCGCCAGATGGTATTGAAACAAAGGGAATGACCTTGGCTGTTCGTACCCCTTTGTGGTTGCGCAAGTTTCTGTACCGTTTGTTAAAGAGGCCGCACTGGTTTCTTAATTTGTTGCGTTGGGGGAATAAAATTGGGCTGGTACCGGGCCTGATTAACCATTTTTTGGCCTGCAATCTGTCGCGGCCCGATCGGTTTCAGCGTACTTTTGGTTGTTGGCTTTCCCTTGATTCTTTTTACCTGCGTCGCAGGCACATCAAGGCCTTGCTAAAATCGAGCGGGTTGCCCACCTCAATTTATTATGGCGAGCGGGATGAAATGATCAATTTTAAAAAATTGAAAAAGATGACTCAGGATTTACCCAACGTTCAATTGCGGGTATTGCCAGAAGGTCACCGATTGATCGGCCCTCAGCTGGGGGCTAGCCTGGGGCAAGAGACGTTTAAATCCAGTTGCTGACGATGGTTCCCTGATTTTCAAAAAAAAGCAACTCCAATTTTTCGCCGTCGAAAACAGCATAGGATTGATGGTGAAGCCATTCGCCTAAGTTGATGTACCTGCTTTGGGTGTTCTTTAAACGCCAATCGATGGGCAAGTGACGGTGTCCAAATACGAAAAAATCGGGTTCGATGCCTTGATCTAATTTACGGTTACAATATTGAAGGAGCCATTCTTTGTCGTCGCCCAGCCAAAAACGTTCGGCAGGCGGTGTAGCGGCCCGGCTTTTACCGGAAAAAAAATTGGCCAGCCCCACGCCGACATCGGGATGCAGCCAGTTGAAGGCCCATTGAGCGGCATGGCTCGTAAATACTTTTTTCATTCTTTTGTAGCCCTGGTCGCCAGGACCGAGTCCGTCCCCATGACCAATCAGGAAAGATTTTCCCAGTATGGTTTCCCGAATGGGTTTTCGAAAAACAGGAATTCCAAGTTCCTGTTCAAAATAGCCAAACATCCATAGGTCGTGATTTCCGGTAAACATAAAAACGGGAATATTGGCATCGCGCAGATCGGCCAATTTGCCTAGAATCCGGGTAAATCCTTTGGGAACCACGGTTTTGTATTCAAACCAGAATTCGAACAGGTCTCCTACAATGTAAATTGCAGCAGCATCATGGGCAGCCATGTTGAGCCAGCGCAACAGGCTTTTTTCGCGCTCGCGGGAGCTGGTGCGCGCGTCAACGCCCAGGTGGAAATCGGAAGCAAAGTAAATTTTCTGCGCCACAACAAAATTTGGTATTGAAAAACGGGATGAAAAATGCACAAAACATGCCAATGTACCCGGTGAAGTTGCAAAATTAATACGTCGTTCTGGATGGCCCGATCTAAGTGCAGAAAAAATGCGGGATAGGGCTTTTCTTTGCATCAAGTTTCATCAAACAGGCAAATTATGATTGTTATTACCGGTGCTGCAGGTTTCATTGGCTCCTGCATGGTTCAAAAATTGCTGGAAAGTGGATATTCGGATCTGGTTGTGGTAGATGAATTCAGCCGACCCGACAAAAATCGAAATCTGGAAGGGAAAAAAACAAGCGGGCAGATAGATCGCAACAATTTCATGCGCTGGCTTGAACGCAATCACGCCGACATTGATTTTGTATTGCATTTGGGCGCGCGCACCGATACTACGGAGCAGGATAAAGCCATTTTTGACGCTCTAAATCTTGAATATTCAAAAGGAGTTTGGCAATTGTGTGCAGGATTTGAAATACCCATGCTGTATGCGAGCAGCGCAGCGACCTACGGTTTGGGTGAACGCGGCTATGCTGATGAGGAGGAGCATATACCGCACTTACATCCTTTAAATCCATATGGTCAGAGCAAACAGGATTTTGACCTGTGGGTATTGGCGCAAGTGGCAGGGGGAAATGCAACTCCACCCTATTGGGCAGGTTTCAAGTTTTTCAACGTTTACGGGCCGAATGAATACCATAAGGGTCGAATGGCCTCGGTTATCATGCATACAGTACGCCAGATTAAGGCAAGCGGCGGGATGAAATTGTTTCGCTCCCATCGCCCCGATTTCAGCGACGGTGGGCAAAGTCGGGATTTTATTTACGTAAAAGATGTGGTTTCGGTGTTACAGTATTTCATGGAAGCCAAACCAGGCAATGGCATTTACAATTTGGGGACGGGCAAAGCACGCAGTTTTTTGGATCTGGCAAGCGGAACGTTTAGGGCAATGGGCCTGGACCCCAATATTTCATTTATTGATACCCCTGCGGATATTCGCGATACGTATCAATATTTTACAGAGGCCGATATGCGCAAAGTACGTGCAGCGGGCTATACTGCTCCGTTTCACGAATTGGAGGCCGGAATTACTGAATACGTTCAGCAATATCTGCTTCCGGAAGAGAAAATTTGGTAAGCTCGCAGGAAAGCCTATAAAATGGGGCTTTTAATTTGCGAAAATCATTTTCCGGCTGTCGATGGGTTTTCCATCAAGTACAAGGCTGTACAACAAGGCGCCCCGCATACCGTAACCATGTGTGTAAAGTATTTCGTTTAATCCTGTTTGTAGTTGCACCGGGATTATCTCTAAAATATTCCCTTTCAGATCGGAAATTTGAATACAGGCCTTTTGATGGCTTGGTATTTCATTTACATACCAGCTGATCCAGGTCGCTTCATCGAATGGGTTGGGTTTGTTTTGAAACAATTGAATGGGCTTTTCCGATGCTTCCGGGTCAGAAACAGCCACCGTTGTTACAATTTTTTCTGGTCCGAAAAGGCTTTCTACACCTTGGTCATTTTGGCGTGCCAGGCTCATAATGAGTGGGCCTGTAGGGTTGCAAGGCACCATAGCGGATGCGCCTCCG
>JAGWYI010000237.1 GCA_018969455.1 Bacteroidota bacterium
TATAACCTGCAAGCTAATCCGCACAAGCTTGGAAGCTTGTGCGCGTGAAGGGGAATTAAACACTTTTTTCTTAAGGGGTCGTGTGCAGGATTTGAAAATGGAAGTTCGGATGTTCAACTTCCCGTGTTAAAATTTAAAAAAAGACCCCGTCAGTTGTCGCTGACGGGGTCCCGCATTGTATCACTCAATAGTATCAACGCGCTTACGCACGCTGTACATTAACTGCGTTCATGCCTTTTTTACCACGGGCGGTTTCAAAAGTTACAACATCGCCTTCACGAATGTTGTCGATCAAACCAGAGACGTGTACGAATATCTCTTGGCCTGTGGCACTGTCAATAATGAAACCAAAACCTTTGGCCTCATTGAAGAACTTTACGGTTCCTTTGTACATTGTAAAAAAAATTTAAAAAATTGGAAAAAACTTGGCTAAAAAGCCACTGCAAAAATATGTAGCTTTTATTTAATAATCCAGTTTTTTCGCTAACATTAACATATTGAACCAATCACATATACAATGTTTTATGTGTTTTATGGTCAAATTTCAGGATATTCCAGGCATTTTTACCGTAAAAAACCTTGTTTTATGAAAATCCTGCTTGCTCAATTTTTATGGTAGTAACCCCATTAAAATGTTGTAAAACACGCAGGCTTGTGTTCGGTCGTTGTACCTTCGCACACATTCATTTTTCTTACAATCCATTTTATGAAAAAAATCCTCTTTCCGATTCTGATTTTACTGACAATAGCCCGATTACAAGCTCAAAACGACTTTAAAGTGGTCGGTTACTGGCCCTATTACCGTTTTAGCTGGATAAATGACATTGAATTTCAGCGGCTCACGCATGTCAACATTGCCTTTGCCAATCCCGACTCTTTAGGAAACTTTTCCGTTGGCGGCGTGAGTGTGACCAATGCCGTCAACAAGGCCCATCAAAACGGTTGCAAAGTATTCATTTCCCTTGCGGGCGGGTACCTCACACCCACACAGGAGGCCACCTGGGATTACTTAACACTTCCTGCCAACCGTGCATTTTTTATTCAAAAAATTGTGTCTTACGTTCAGGCAAAAGGTTTTGACGGCGTGGATATTGACTTAGAATGGCAATATGTAAAATCGTGGTACAGTCCGTTTATCCTGGAACTGAAAGCCGCGCTTGCGCCGCTGGGTTTGCCCCTTACAGCTGCCTTGCCGGGTAATTACAAATATCCCCAAATCAGCAATGCCGCGCTTGCAGCCTTTGACTGGGTGAACATGATGATTTACGACCTCACCGGGCCGTTTAACCCCAACAACCCCGGCCAACATTCCCCGTATTCCTGGGCAGTCGATTGTGTACAATACTGGATAGATAAAAATGTGCCAGCGCAAAAACTGACGCTGGGCGTGCCATTTTACGGGTACAATTTTGGGGTAAGTCCGGTTGAGGCACTTACCTATCGATATATAGTCGGTTTGTCACCATCCAATGCCGATATGGATCAGGTGAACGACATTTATTATAATGGCATACCCACCATAAAAGCCAAGACAAAATTGGCATTAGACAAAGTGGGCGGGGTGATGATTTGGGAAATCGGCCAGGATGCCTTTGGCGCCAATAAAAGTTATTCGTTGCTGCGGGCCATTGACGAACAAATCGGGCAGGTTACTGCCGTTTCCCAGTCGGAAGTAGCGGGGCTTTTGATTTATCCCAACCCGGTTGGCGAAGCGCTCCACCTCGTTTTCCCGGAAGAAACCAATGGCCTATTGAATGTCAGTGATTTACAAGGTCGTATGCTTGGGCAATGGATTCTGGATGCACAAAGCCGGCTTGATATTTCAACTTCGTCCTGGCCTGCCGGGATGTATCAGTTGAGCTGGTCTAATTTGGAACGGGTTCAAAGTATGCGTTTCATAAAACTTTGATCAGAAACAGCGGTTTACCCGATTTGTGACATTGATGTCGGATCAATTCGGCACAAGCGCGTACCTTTGACGTTCAAATTGACAACATAAGTTATGGAATTTTTAGGTGAACATCTGTTGCCCGGCAAATTCGGACATCTTTTTGTGGTACTGTCCTTTGTGGCGAGTTTACTTGCTGCGGTTTCCTATTATTTTGCGACCCTTCGGCGCGAAACAGTTGAGGGGCGGCAATGGCTTTCAATGGGTCGTTTTTCGTTTTTGTTGCATGGATTGGCTGTATTAGGCATTATCGGGACATTATTTTACATCCTGGTGGGTAAAATGTACGAATACGAATATGCCTGGGCCAACATTTCCGATGATTTGCCTACCCGCTATGTATTTTCGGCATTTTGGAAAGAGCAACAGGGCAGTTTTTTGCTTTGGAGTTTTTGGCATATCGGTTTGGGGCTGGTATTAATGTTTCGCGCGGGCAAGTGGGAAGCGCCGGTGCTGACCGTAGTGGCCTTTGCCGAGGCATTTATAGCGTCTATGATACTGGGTTTGTATTTTGGCGATTATCGTTTGGGCGCCAGTCCGTTCGATCTGTTGCGGGATACGATGAACGCGCCGATTTTTCAAATGCCCGATTATTTGTCGAAAATAAAGGGGAATGGCCTGAATCCTTTGTTGCAGAACTATTGGATGACCATCCATCCGCCCACCCTGTTTTTGGGTTTTGCTTCCACGATTGTTCCATTTTCGTATGCTGTTGCCGGTTTGTGGCTTCGGGAGCACAAGGAATGGCTAAAACCTGCCTTGCAATGGGCCTTGTTTTCGGGTGCGATTTTGGGTACAGGCATCTTGATGGGCGGGGCCTGGGCGTATGAGGCATTGTCTTTCGGGGGTTATTGGGCCTGGGATCCGGTGGAAAACACCTCTTTGGTGCCCTGGCTGGTGTTGGTTGCGGGTATTCACACCAATTTGGTGGCGCGGGCGACGGGTTATTCCACCCGGAGCACCTATGCCTTTTATTTGTTGAGTTTTATTTTGGTACTGTATTCCACCTACCTTACCCGGAGTGGGATTTTGGGAGACACATCGGCGCATGCCTTTACTGAAATGGGGTTGAGCGTGCAGTTGGTGGCATTTATAGCGGCATTTACCATTTTGGCGGGCTGGTTGTGGGGTTCCCGGTACAAGGGAGTTCCGGAGGCAAAGCCTGAAGAATCAATTGTTTCCCGGGAGTTTTGGATGTTTATAGGCGCCCTGGTTTTGTTTTTTTCCTCAGTATTGATCACAGGAGCCACATCGTTGCCAGTGTACAACAAAATAATGGTCTATTTTAACCCAAAATTTACAGGCGCTGCGTTGGAAGATCCTATGACGCATCACAATCGTTATCAAATATGGATAGCCGTATTTATTGGAGTATTGTCGGGCTACGCGCAATGGTTGCGTTATAATGAGCGCAATTGGGTCACTTATCGGAAAAAACTCAGCATACATTTGTTTATTGCATTGGTTTTGGGAGGCTTGTTAAGTTATCTAAACGGGCTTTGGGTAAAAATGGATGCCTGGCAACATTATGTGCTGATGTTTTCGGCCATGTTTACGCTGGTAGCAAATGTCGATTATCTTGTTTGGGTGCTCAAAGGGAATCTGCGTTTGGCCGGTTCGGCGGTTTCACATTTTGGGTTTGCGGTGTTGATATTAGGAATCATGAGTACCGGATTGGGTAAAGCCTGGATTTCCAGCAATACTTTTGCCATGGAGGGTTTAATTGAAGGTATGGGCGATCAGCAGGAACAAAAAAACATCCTGTTGTTGAAAGACGCACCCATGCCTATCAAAGAAGGATATGAGGCTACTTACCTGAAAGATACTGTGGTTCGGCAAACCCGAACTTTTGATGTACTGTTCAAGCATCGGGATGAAAACGGGAACGATACCGGAGAGTCATTTACCTTGCGACCCAATGTCATGTACGATCGGCAGTTTAGCAAAGTAGTGGCATCCAACCCCAGTACAAAGCATTATTGGGCTTACGACATATTTACCCATGTATCGAGTTTACCTAAGGCTGAACTTGATCCTGAATTTGCCAAAAAACAGGAAGACAGTCTTCGTTACACCCCTTTTCGTGCAAAAGTGGGCGATACGATTTTTACCCAAAAGCACTTTTTGATACTGGAGGATTACACCAAGTCGCCCGCCCACCACGAATATGTGCCTGAGCCGGGAGACCTTGCATTCGGTTTAAAGTTTTCGGTACACAGCAAGGAAAAAACAAAGGTTTATACGGCTGCCCCTATGATGTGTTTTCGACCCGGGAAAGGCGTATTTGCTTTAAGTGACGAGGTGAGTCAGGCCGCAATGAAACTGCGCCTTACCAAAGAAACCATGGATCATATTTTTGAAACAGAGGAGTCGCTCAAGTACCAAAAGATCGACCTCAAGGCAGGGGAAACCAAGTCATTTGGCGACAACCAAATCACCTTGGTCAAACTCAGCCGCGAGGCGCCCACGCAAGGGTATGTTCCAGAACCTGAAGATATTGTGGTATCTGCACAAGTTATGGTAAAGGGCGCTGACGGCAAGACATTTGAAGCGAAACCGGTCTATTTGATTCGAAAGAACCAACCCATTGGTTTGCAAGACGAAATACCCCAATTGGGACTGCATTTGCGATTTGAAAAAATTGATCCGCAAACTGGTACGATTTCCTTGGCGGTGGCACAGGCCAACCGGCAGCAGCAGGCCATTCCATTCGAACTTGCGGAAAACAGCTCCCGATCGGATTACATAGTGTTGGAAGCCATTGTTTTTCCCGGCATTAACCTGGTTTGGATAGGATCCATCAGTATGCTTATTGGGCTTGCCATCAGTTTTTGGCGTCGCACCCTCGATCGGAAATACAAGTCGGCCTGAGAGCCTTTAAAATGTATATTTCTCCTAATTTGATGGTTTTTTTACTACAGAGTGTTCCTTTTTTGGCGTATTTTGCTCAAATTCTGTTGCAAAAAACGCTCGATCGGGCTAACAAAATCTTATCATATTGTCGAAAATGTAAATTTTGGGAATTGAAAAAAACTGATTATACTTTTCGCCGCCAGATTTTGGCAAAACGATCTTTATAAATCAGCGAAATCCTTCCTGATTTATCCACAGAATCCGGCGAATCCTGGCATAACATACGGTAGTATACTTAGAAACTGTTTTAAACCTCCGAAATGCTGAAAGGCAAATCTCTTAACGCCATGGTGCATTTCGGAGCTTTTAAAACAGTTTTGTCCGACTGAGGCTTTGCTGCTTACAATTATTTAACAGTGAAAACCCTGGAACAATTGGGCAGAAAGGTGTTGGCGCTGTTCATAATATTATTATTTAATTTAATTAAAATAAAAAATATAATTACGTGTTTAGGTTATTTTAAGGTTATGAAAAAATTTAAATTTGGTGAAATTGTTAGTCTGGCGTAGGAGTTTTTGAAAAAATAGGTGCAGGGGATTTTTTTATGAAATAAAAAACCTTTAAATTTACGCCGTTTCCCCCCACGGCTCATGGCTGAAGTAATCCGTTCGCGTCCCATTCAAACACGTTATTCTGACGCATAATAATTTTTCCAGGATTGCATTTTAACCCATTTTGGGTATTAAGTTTTGTAAATCAATGCGCTTCAAGCTCACTTGGTATGCTCTTTGCTGTTAAACACATGCAAGGGGTTAATTCCTTGGTAATCTTTGAATTGGAACGCGCTATCCATCGGTCAAAAAATATTCCAAATACTAAACTAAGGCGCTTGTGAACAATTTATTACAATTGCGTGCGAAATTTTATGTCTTGGGTTTTCTATTGCTTGCTGTTCGAGTGGGCGCTCAGGATATCCACTTTACCCAGTTTCATAATTCGCCCCTGAATCTGAATGCAGGTTTGGTTGGGGTGTATGGGGGTGATGGCCGTGCTGTAGTCAACTACAAAAGTCAATGGCGCAGTGTTCCTGTTCCCTACACCACGTATTCGGGCAGTTTGGAAGGCAAGCTTTATCTCAACAAAGGTGTTTACAGCCGATTTTTATCGGGTGGTGTTTTGTTGAATCAGGATGACCAGGGCGACTTGCACCTCAAATCCTTGTTGATTGGGTTGCCGATTGGGCTCACGGTGCCGGTAGGCAAGGCCAACTACCTCACATTTGGGGTGATGCCTGCATTTGGCCAACGCAGGTTCGACAGCAAGAACGTCACATTTGACAGTCAGTGGCAGAACCGGGTGTTTAGCCCGAACAATGATGCGCATGAAGACCAATTGCTGGCGAATACCAATTTAAAATATTTTGATTTGAATGCCGGGATGAATTTTCGGCTTCAATCACCCAAGAACCGGAATCGCTTGGATATCGGCTACGGGATGCAGCACATCAATCGGCCGGCGCATGATTTTTATTCATCCAGTTTGACTGATCCGGGAACAACGCGTTTGCGCAGCAAATCAACCGTTTATTTGTGCGGATTGGTTCAGTTGCAGCACAATTTTGATTTGATAGGCAGCATGATGTGGAACAAACAAGGTGGTGCGCGGGAGCTTGTTTATGGTTTGAGTGCGCGTTTTCATTTGATACAAACCCCTTACAAGGAAATGGCCTTGCAGGTGGGTATGAATCGTCGGCACTATTACAATGATGCCATTGTTCCACACGTGGAATTTTTGTACCGGACTATAACGGTTGGGTTTACTTACGATATTAACTGGTTGCCGAAGATTGGAAATGTCAATCCTCCTGCCAATAAGGTGATTACCAACGGACGGGGTGGTCCTGAATTGGGCA
>JAGWYI010000238.1 GCA_018969455.1 Bacteroidota bacterium
GGCGCTGCCATAACCATTGCATCTCAATTTGGTAAGGAAACCAATGCTCAAATCATCGGAGAAAAGCCGGGAGGAAAACCCAACCAAACGGCAGGACTTCGAAGTTTTACACTGCCCAACAGCAAATTAACCATTTATTTCCCCACAAAAAAGATCGTTACGGTAAAAGGAGATCCCGATTTCCTGGAACTCGACCAGGAAATTCCGCTTCCTTATCTGGATTTTAAAACGGGTAAAGACCCGGTTCTGGATTTTGTTCGAAAAAAATAAAATCCAATACCCCACAGCGCCAATGAAAAAAAAGCATCCATTTTAAAGAAACTGTTTTAAACAGCTTTTAAAAAATGGATGCTTTTTTATTTCTTTTCCGAATCTCCCGGAAGAAAGGTGGAAAATTCCACCCTCCGATTCTCGGCTTTCCCTGCCGCGGTTTTATTGTCGGCTATGGGTCGGGTACTTCCAAATCCGGTCGCCGATATTCTCGTCGCCCCAATGCCTTTGCCAATCAGGAAATTGGCGCAGGCCGTTGCGCGTTGCTCGGATAGTAATTTGTTTTTGTCCGGTTTGCCAACATTGTCGGTATGGCCTTCTATTTTCAAATGGTAATCTGGGTATTTTACCATAATTTGAGCCACTTCGGTCAGTATTTTGTTGGATTCGGCTTTCAAAACAGATTTGCCAACCTCAAATTTTACGGCTTTCATGGCCACTTTGAGCTTTTCTACGTCTTTTTGTTCCAAAACAGGACACCCATGGTTGTCTTTGAGGCCTGCTGTTCCCGGACAGAAGTCATCGGCATCGGCAACGCCATCGTTGTCTTTATCCGGACAGCCCATTAATTCCACTTTGCCAGACTCAATCAGGCATTTATCGTATCGATCCTCCACACCATCTCCATCGGTATCGCGTACCGGACAGCCATAATAATATTCTTCCACACCTTTTTCTTTCGGACAAGCATCTTTTTTATCTTCAATTCCATCGCCGTCGGTGTCCGGGCAGCCATGAAATACCAGCACTCCGGGCACTGTAATGCAGGAATCCTGCCGATCTTCAATGCCATCCGCATCCGTATCCGGACACCCGTGGAACTGAGGCAAACCGGGTATTTTTTCACATTCGTCGTCTACATCGGGAACGCCGTCGTTGTCAAAATCTTTAATCGGGCAACCGGCAAGGGAAAGTACGCCTGCCACCCTTGGACATTCATCCTCTTTGTCTGAAATCCCATCATTGTCTGCATCTGGGCATCCATGGGTTCGGCCAAGACCGGGAATGTCGGGACATTTATCAAAGGCATCGGCTGTGCCATCATTGTCTTTGTCTCGCTTCCCAAAGCGGTAACTTAAATGAATGTTTCCGCACAAATACATATCGTTGGTGAGTGGATTTCCGGTTTTACTTACCCCATCCAGATAATCGTCATCATTGTAGCGCAAGCTCACTTCTCCACCCAGCAGCCAGCGCCGGTTGAGATCAAGATTCAAGCCGCCCCCTACAATAAATACCTTTTTGGTGCGGGTGACGCCCCCCAATTTTTTATCTTCCTCAATTTCCGGTGTGATCAAACCATCATCTTTGTAATTAAAATTGGTTTTGGCATGGCTCATAAGCATGCCCATTCCGGCAAAACCATAAGGCAATAACTGGCGTCGGAATACATTCACCAGGGCATATTGGGTATAATTATCCAGGGTGTAAACCAGCGTATCCACATGCCGATACCGACGTTTCCCCAAAATATCCCATTCGGCCTGGAGGGAAAGCTCACTAATTCGTGTAGAAAAATTGTAATTCCGGGCTTCAGGGTAAGCCTGATCCTTGCTGGATAGCAAGCCGGTTTGCAGGTTGGCACGCATGGCCAAATTGGGCCAAATATGACGACGCATAAAAATACCCAGTTGGCTAAAATTGACCTCTTCCTTCAAACCATCAAATTGGTCGTTGGATAGGTCGCCAAAATACAGATTGCCGCCCGCTAATAACCCAACTTCCAAAACTCTTTCCATGGAACGGGCGGTATCGGCAAAATTTAAAACCTCCGTTTTGGCGGGATGCGTAATGATTTTTTGTGCTGTTACCGAAGCTGCGCCACACATAAACAGCAATGCAAAAGGCAGGTAATTCGTCTTTCTCATAATTGCTTGGATGAAAATGAGCGCATGGAAATGTCGGATTAAATACATTGCAAAAGTAAACGTGGAAAAATGATAAAAAGCGTAAATGTGTTGATGGAATAAACGAAATTGTCACAAAAACGCCATATAATAAATGTCACTCAAGTGAACAGATGGCGAATTTACGCCTACCTTTGTGTTTACAAACCTCTTTGTGGCCTTCTTTTTGCACATTTTGCTCCATTATGCAACTTTTTTCCATTCCTGCCGGATTCCTGAAATTAGATGGCGGCGCCATGTTTGGCATTGTACCCCGTCGAATGTGGTCGAAACTAAATCCGCCCGACGAAAACAATATGTGTACCTGGGCGATGCGCAACCTTTTGGTTCAAACCGGAAAGCGAAATATCCTGATTGATACCGGAGTTGGAAACAAACAGGATGACAAGTTTCGCGCGCATTTCGAACCTTCCGGAGAAGGAATGTTGTTTGATTCGCTGCAAAAATCGGGCTTCGATCGAACTGATATCACCGACGTATTTTTAACCCATCTGCATTTCGATCACTGCGGAGGGGCATTGTGGCGAAATGATGCTGGTGAAATAGAACCCGCCTTTCCCAATGCCGTATATTGGACCAACAAAACCCATTTTGACTGGGCCATGAATCCGAATATGCGGGAAAAAGCCTCTTTTTTAAAGGAAAATTTTCTACCCTTGTATCAATCTGGCAGGCTTCAGTTTCTTCCCGAAAACCATATTTCTGAATTGGCGCCCGGGTTTTCCTACCGTTTGTATTACGGGCATACCGAAGCCATGATGGCGCCGATCTTGAACACACCTACTGCTACTGTAATTTATTGTGCCGATAGCCTGCCTTCCCAATGGCATATAGGAATGCCATATGTGATGGCTTACGATATACGACCGCTTGTATCCCTGCAGGAAAAAGCCCAAATCCTGGAAGATGCTGCAGAAAATGGACATATATTGATGTTTGAACACGATCCAATTGCAGAATGTGCTAGGGTTAAAAAAAGCGAAGACGGAAAAATTGTCTTACACCAAACTGGCGCCTTAAAGGAATTACTCGGCCATTAATACCGATTCTTTTTACGCCTGCGTACCGCATGCAGGCCCGCGCGTACCACAATCCATCCATGCGCCAGCAGGGCAGGAACCCATCCATAATGATGGCGCATGATGGCAAAGCGATCTTTGAGCGATTGCCGATGTCGGGCTTTGGATATTCCACCCATCAAATAGTCGCTGATAATCAAACCAGTGTACAAGTTTTTACGACTTTTTTTTAATATTTGGATGCACCAGTCGTAATCGGCACACAGGTTTCCTTCCAGATATTCCGGAGCAAGGGACCGGCGTGCGATAAAGGATTGGTGCACCACCAACATCCCTCCAAGGTAATCGCGCCAGTGCAATTTTTTGGGTAAAGGTCGTGTGCTGAGTTCACTCATCAAGCCCGCCCCCTGCCGATTGGCATCCACCAGCAGGGTATCTCCGTACAATACATCGGTATCATCATCCAATTGCGCTGCCATTTTTTCAAGCGTTTGGGGGGTATGGATGTGATCACCTCCGTTAAGAAACCAAACAAAATCACCTGTGGCAAGTTTCAATCCTTTATTCATGGCATCGTACAAACCCTTGTCTTTCTCAGAAATCCACTTCAAATTCGGCATTTCCAGGGCATATTGTTGTATCACATCAAGGGTATTGTCCTTCGACCCGCCATCAATGATCCAGTATTCAATGTGGGGATAGGTTTGATTTTTTACACTTTCTACAGTGCCTGGCAACAGTTGATCGCCATTGTAAATAACCGTGATGATACTAAAAACAGCTTGCATAAACGTTTAATTTCAAAAATGCTGGTAAATTCCCGCCAAAAATAACCATGATCCTGTTTTTAGCCGGGTTTTTATTGAGTGTTTTGGGTTCATTGCCACCCGGGCTGATCAGTTTATCGGTCGCACAAACCGCCATCGCGCGCACTTTCCGTGCTGCTTTTTATCTCGGTTTGGGCGCTTCGGTGGCTGAATTTTTCCAGGCCTGGCTTGCAGTTGCATTAAGTGATTGGTTTCTGCTAAATCCTACAGCCACCCGATGGTTTCAGTGGGGATCTGTACCCGTATTTTTAGGGTTGGCCTTTTTTTTACTTTCGAGCAGGCCGAAATCGCAGGTAAAGGGAGATGTGGTGATGACCTATTCCATTCCGGGGCAATTGGCGCGCGGCGTGATCATTAGCACCTTCAATCTGTTGGCAATTCCATATTGGTTTGTGTATTGCGGGTGGCTACACATGGAAGGATATTGGCCTATCGACTCGATTGAAAATACCTGGCGTTTTGCTTCGGGTGTTTCAAGCGGAACCATTTGTGTATTAACCGCTTATGGCTATCTGGGGCATTTGGTTGTACGCCGTTCCGATGTTTTAGCCCGCTACGCCAACCGGATTGTGGGGGCTATTTTTTTAATTTTGGGAATCAAAACCCTTTTAGATTTGTGGATTAAAACCTAAAAAAACCTGACTATCTGCTTGATAGCCAGGTTTTTTTAGATAAAATTATTGTTTAAAATAGGCGCTTTCATTTTTTCCGCCATTTTTCACTGTGGTGAGGCGTTTTTTGAACTCCAGCGACAAATCATCTTCCTTGCGGGCGTATATTTCCGTCAAGGCGATCAGGGTGTTCAGGTCGTTCGGATTGAGGTTTTCCGCCTTTTGGAAATAGGGAAGGGCTTTATCAAACAATCCCATCACCTGAGTTTTCAGCGCGTCCATTTTTTTAAGGCCGGCAGCGCTGTAATCAGTGATTTCATTCATTTCAATGGTCAAGGCTGCGGCCTTGTTGTAGTACAAGGCGCCACTGGAGTAAGTAGCATCTACATTTTTAGGGTCTCTTGTGAGTGCGTCGTTGTAATACTTGAGGGCTTCGTTAAAGAACTCGGTCGCTTTTGCCTCATTTTTATCTTTCAACATCTTTTGGAAGAGGTTGTCATACACATTACCCATGGTTACGTACAGCCCAATGTTGTTGGGTTCTTTAGCGATGGCTTGTTTCAATCGGTCTGTAAGTTCGTTCAGTTTATCGGCTTTCAGCAATGCGTTGATTTCAGTGAACAGCAAAGACGGGTCATCCGGGAACTTGGCGCGTCCTTCGATCAAAATTTTATCGGCGCCGGCTGCATCTCCCATTTCAACTTTTGCGTCATATATCCCTTGATATACATCCGGGTTGTCGGTACCTTTTTTATAGAGGCGTTCGTAATATACCATGGCCTCTTTTTGCATTTTAGCGAGGGACGCCGATTTTCCGGTGAAATAGGTAATGTCATCGTATTGTTTTACATCATCAAGGCTGCTTTTTTGTTCATTGGCTTTCAGCACATCGTGCGCTTCCAGTGCAGCAGCAAAGGAGGCATATGATTTATCAAAAGCCCCTGAAGTGTATTTGTCTACACCTACATTGATCAGATGGGGTTGAGCCGCCAAAATGCCTTTGATGGCATCCGATTTGTCGTATTTTTTTACCGAAATGTCATAGGCCTTTTTATAGGCATCATAGGCAACGAGGGCATCATTATCGCCCGACAAAGGCGCTTTTGGATCAATAAGCCGGCGCGCCATATCGCCTTCGATGAAGGTGGAATAAACATCGCCTTTGGTAAGCCATGCGGAAGGAAGTGCCTGGGCTTCGGCAGTTTGAAGCGCCTGGTCGATTTTCATTTTGGCATCGTCCAATTTTGCCTTGTTGTTGGCACGATCCATATTGTATGTTGCCAGAGATTTGCCGGCACTTTTTGCCAATTTGGCGCCATCTTCCTGCCCAATGGCAATTCCGGTGGCAAAATAGAGGCAGCAGACAAGGGCCAAAAACGTCTTTTTCATGGTGGTGTTATAAATTTTTACGATTTAGAATTCGCTCTTTTGACGTTGATCAGAAAAAAAGTAGCAAAGTGCAATTGTCCAATCATGTAATCGGCATACCCGTGCCTGTGTGCACATTTCAAATGCGTTTTTTAACGCCATTCAGGTGCAGAATATGCATGGCGTCTTCCGATCGCTTCCAATTGAATTATTCCGTCACATCGGATGGCTCGGCGGCGGGCTCGTCTTGCGCCGAAGCAACCACGGTAACGTCGGCTATTTCGTCCTGATCTTCCAAACGGATTACCTTCACCCCTTGCGTGGCGCGTCCCATTACCCTGAGTTCAGCGGCAGCAGTTCGGATGGTAATACCCGATGTAGTGGTAACCATGAGGTCATCCTGATCGGTAACCGATTTAATTGCAACCAGTTGACCGGTTTTTTCGGTAATTTGCATGGTTTTTACACCCTTACCGCCCCTTCCCTGCGTGGGATAGTCCTCCAAAGCCGAGCGTTTGCCCAATCCATTTTTCGACAAAACCAGGATGCTTGCATTGGGATCGGCAGGATCGACACATACCATGCCCACTACTGTATCCGATTCATCCTCTTCCACCACGATTCCCCGCACGCCAGAGGCAGTACGGCCCATTGGTCGCACATCCTGTTCATTAAAACGAATGGCGCGGCCACTTCGTACAGCCAGG
>JAGWYI010000239.1 GCA_018969455.1 Bacteroidota bacterium
ACTCGCAATATCCGTACTTCCGATCGCGGGTTACTCCCGAAAAATCGTCGGTAATGGCATCTCGCATGCCTACCAACCGATTGTAAAAGGTCGATTTCCCAACATTGGGCCGACCAACTATCGCAACAATATTTCCCATTTTAATTGAATGATTGGAACATGGGGTTTTCTAATTCTTACATTTGTGCCTGTCAAATGCGGTGCAAAGGTAGACACAAGAATCCAAACCTTCCCATTTTACCCATTATGAACAAAATAATATACCGTGATCCTCATATAACCATTTTTCAAAGCGCGCTCTTTCAAACCAATTCCACCGTGATCAAAACCGATGACGTGGTGATGGTGGTCGACCCCTGCTGGTTGCCCGATGAGGTAATGGAAATTCGAAATTACGTAGACAGAATCAAAGAGTTTAGACCTGTTTACCTTATTTTTACGCATTCTGATTATGATCATATTATAGGCTACAAAGCATTCGAAGCCGATAAAGTATTCATCTCACAGGCCATGGCCGACAACCCCCTGAAAGACCGTGTGCTGGAGCAAGCCATCGACTTTGACGAAAAGTTTTATGTCGACCGGCCCTACCCCATTGAATACCCCGAAGCCGATTTTCACGTGTTCCGGGATGGTGTTCAGTTCAGAAGAGGCCAAACCAAGCTGACATTTTACCTGGCTCCCGGCCATACGGCAGACAGCATGATGATGGTGGTGTGGCAACTGGGCTTGTGCCTGGCTGGCGATTACCTTTCCAACATCGAATTCCCTTTTATATACAGTTCAAGCGTCGATTATGTTCACACCCTGGAGAAATTACCCCGAATACACGACCGAAACTGGTTTACCCGACTCGTTCCAGGTCATGGCGATCCTGCGCTTACCATAAATGACTGGCTGCAACGTCGAACCGAGAGCCTGGCTTACATCTATGCTTTGCGGGAAAGCATCGCTAGCGGCGTCCCTTTTGATGAAAATTCGCTCTGGGCGAGATACCGCTTCCCCCGATTGCAACAAAAATACCATGCCGATAACGTCAACCTGATGATCCGGGAATTCGAAGAAGGCCTCTGGACCTGGGATCCCGACTTTGTTTTCGACCCTGAAACCCATGGATTCTGGGAACAAAACAGTAAAAATGAACCGGAAGAAAACGAAGACCTTTAATTTAATTCAAACTGTATACTTCCAGGCATAACCATCAAATTATACCAGGATTCGCCGGATTTTGTGGATAAATCAGGATGGATTTCGCTGATTTCTAATGATTTATAAAGATCGCTGTGCCCAAAACCTGGCGTCGCGAAGCACAAGTAATTGACAATCAATTATTTAATAATAATAAACCTCGCCGTTCAAGCAGCATTCCGGATGACTACAAATAGAACTCCGAATCGGCATTCCGCCGAGCCAAAAACTGCCGCTTGAAAAACCTGCCCGAAAATAAACCAAAAGCAAAGCCCCCGATATGCGCCCACCATGCTACGCCCCCTGCGTCGTGGGTATGCATGCCCAGCGCCTGAAAACCGGAAAGCAACTGCTCCATAAACCAGATTCCCAAAAATACCCAGGATGGCACATAAAACACCACAAAAAACAGTAAAAGCAACATCCGAATGCGCGATTTCGGAAACATCACAATGTAGGCGCCCATCACAGCGGCAATTGCACCGCTCGCTCCAACACAGGGAACCTCGCTATACGGTGCAATAAACACCTGCATCAGGCCGGCAGCCAATCCTCCCAGAAAATAAAACAGCAAAAAACGGCGATTGCCTATGGTAGCCTCTATGTTGTCGGCAAATATCCACAAATACAGCATGTTCCCAAGCAAATGCATCCAACTCCCATGCAGAAACATGCTGGTAAACAGGGTTTGAAGATCGTGGCCGACACTGATTTCGGCAGGCACAGCGCCATACTGCTCCACAAAAACGGCTTGAAGCCCCTGCGGTAAAGACTGCTGGAACAAAAAAACACACACATTCAACACAATGAGTGCATAACTGAAAAGCGCCGGATGACCGCGCTCAATGTTGTCGTCACCAATTGGAAAAATCATGCTCGATTGGGATGCTTACCTGAAAAGTGTTGAACACAATTAGCCTTCTACCCAGCCCTTTTGCCAGGCCTCCAGGATAACGGTCTGTAATTCTATTGGCTTTTGGGTTCCTATGCATATTTTTTTACCATCTTTCAACACCAAAGCCAACCCATCAGATCCACCAATATTGTAAACGGTCCCATATTTAAAGCTCTGGCGAATGCCCCAGCCGCCTACAAAACCATAATTGACAAGCTCGGCAGTCTTTACCTCCGACCAGGGAATGTGCTTTTGCACAAAAGGACGCATCGTCATTTGAATGCCCCGGGCATCAATTTCGGTTTGAAGCGAAATATACCAAATCAGTCCGATCAGGGCTGCTATAAACAGCAACAAACCCAGCAGACCAAGGTTTGACATTGGATGATTGCCAAATGCCTCTTGCAGCACCATCTGTTGATACAAACCGACGAGGGGGATGAGCAATCCAAGCCCCATGGGAATCAGGATCCACCCTTTTCTAAAATTCTGATTTTCTGAAAATTGCATGCGTTCAGGCGTTTATCCATGCAAAAATAGGTTTTAAAATCTGTTTAGGATAATTTTTTCGAATTGTGATACCACACGTGCAGCATTCCATTCCGCTTGTCCGTTTTTACCCTAAAAAAATGACAGATATACCCTCTAAATTGTTGCTACCCTTGCTGTTGGCGCTTTGCATGCTCCTGAGCGGCCGCATATTTTTCCTGTTTCACCCGGATGGTTGGCCAAATGATTCGGTTTCAGCAGCAATATTGGGTAGTACGCTTTTATTTGGGCTGCTTTTGCTGTTATCTTGGCACTATCGAAAGGTACTTGCGCAGCCAAACAACGCTCAATCGCAGCAATTTGGCCTGTACATCGGTTTGTTGTGGACCCTGGAAATTGCAATCAACAACTTTGTGCAGCCGGCATTGGCCTACCGCGATAATATAGACAATGGCATATGGGCTATTATCACCCTGCTCATACTTGCGATTGGGTTTCAGAAAACTTTGGAATCCGGCAATTTTCGCCGTGGCGTACAAGCCGGTTTCTGGTCGGGCCTGGGCAGCGGGGTGCTTGCTTGTCTGTCGGCCTTGTTGCTAATCAATTTCGCCATGAACCAGGTATGCCGTGACCCATTAAACATAAAGGAATGGCAGGATATTGGGCATGGCGAATACACCCACAACATGGCCGTGTATTTTGCTTATCAAAGTTATACAGGCGCTGTTTTACACTTATATCTGTTAGGTATGATCTGGGGCCTCCTATTTGGCGCACTCGGAGCTGCACTGGGCCTGATTTTGAGCAGATTAAAATCAAAAACAGGATAAAATAGGTAGCTCAAACAATTTTTATTTCCTTTGGTCTTGTTAAATGATGTATGCTTCGCGCTGCTTGCTTTCGCGCCCGGCATAAGCAGCAATGCGGCCATTCCGGCAGCGTTCCGCATCATTTTGCCCTTAACGCTTCAATTAATTTTGCAATGACTACAAATCGCCGCAGCTTCATCCGTCAGGCAAGTACCCTTCTCGGTGCATACGCCCTTCATCCCAGCCGAAACGAAGCATTTCCAAATCTGACAACTGCATTAGATTCCCAATATTTGGGCCCAGATGAAGATGCCGAATTTTGGCGGCGCATCCGACTGGAATATGCCATTTCTCCAGGCTTAATCAATCTCAACAACGGCGGCGTAAGCCCTACACCGCGCGTAACCCTCGATGCCCTGGATCATTTCAACCGGCTTTCTAGTGAGGCGCCCTCCTATTACATGTGGCGCACGCTGGATAACAACCGGGAACCCTTGCGCGAAAACCTCGCCCAATTGGCCGGCGTTGATCCGGAAACACTGGCCCTCAATCGGAATGCCACAGAATCGCTCAATACCATTATTTTCGGACTGCACTTGAAGGCAGGCGATGAAATTGTATTATCGAAATACGATTACCCCAATATGATCAATGCGTGGAAACAACGCGCCCAACGCGATGGCGTCAAACTGGTATGGGTAGATCTGGACTTGCCCTCTGAAAACGAAGAGGTCCTGGCAGAGGCCTATATCTCCAAATTTACAGATAAAACACGCCTGGTTCACGTCACCCACCTCATCAATTGGTGCGGGCAAATAATGCCGGTTGCCCGCATTGCCGATGCCGCACACCAACGCAACATTGAAGTATTGGCCGATGCTGCACACTCATTTGCCTTGCTAAACTATAAAATTCCCGATTTGCACTGCGACTATTTCGGAACCAGTTTGCACAAATGGCTTTGCGCGCCCTATGGCACCGGACTAATGTGGATAAAGAAAGAAAAAATTGGACAAATTTATCCACTGCTCAGCAATGACAAACCCGATAGTGATCAAATTCGTAAATTCGAAAGTTTGGGAACCCGCAGCTTTCCCACTGAAATGGCAACCGGCTATTCCCTCGATCTGCACAACCTGATCGGGTCCCAACGCAAGCAAAAACGGATGCATTTCCTTAAAAACTACTGGATGGAACAGGTTCAGGAGGTGAAAGGCATTCGTTTTTTCACATCCATGGATCCCCAATGGGGCTGCGCCATCGGTACTTTTGGCATCGAAGGCAAAAAGCCAGGGGAAATTTCTGAAAAATTGTTAAATAACTATAAAATTCATGCCGTTGGCATCGAATGGGAAAAAATTGCCGGCGTGCGCGTTACCCCCAATGTATATACCCAGGAATATGAACTGGACAAACTGGTAAAAGCCATCAAGGAAATCGCTGCTGCATGAGCGCCAAACCGATTCCCCCAGGCACTCACGTGTCGAACATTAAGCGCAAGCAGTGGAACCCTCTGCACAAATGTATACTTTACGCCGCCAGATTTTGTACATAACGAACTTTATAATTCATTATAAATCAGCGAAATCCATCCTGATTTACCCACAAAATCCGGCGAATCCTGGTATATGTGTATGCATCATCCGCAACCTTCCTTCAATTTACCCACATCGAAATCCTCCGGAACCGGAATTGTCTGAATAAAAAGCAACCAATCTGATTCGAATTGTTCCACTGAAAAACCATATATCGATTCAAAATGCCCAAAACCCAGGGTC
Organism: Bacteroidota bacterium; assembly: GCA_018969455.1. GTDB lineage: Bacteria > Bacteroidota > Bacteroidia > Chitinophagales > Saprospiraceae > M3007. Next base: position 5,160 of record JAGWYI010000239.1, read on the forward strand.
CAAAGCGATTTTAACTTATTCATGCCATATTTTTCATACAGGTATTTAAATACACCCGCACTTTGAATATAAGAAATTACATCACTTGTTTTAACCTGATCCTCAAATTTTTCTACCAGATTCCTGAGTGAAAACAGTTGCTTCGAACGGGCATAATACGCATTGATTGTATACATCGGATTGTCATAAAAGCAGAAGTTATCTGCATAGCATGCTCCACCTTCATCTAGCAAGCGCGATGCAGGCGGGCCCCAGGTTTCGAAGGAAATCAGATGGAACAATTCATGCTTGAACTGAGGACGTGTATGGGTGTTGAATACAAAAAAAACCAAATCATGTCCCGGAGCAGCCCCGCCCTTTATTTTATATCCCATCACTTGCTGCATCTCCTCTTTGCTGTCAACCGCCAGCAGATAAATTCCATATGGATACCTTGAAACGTCTAGTACCGACAGCACCCGATAATAAGCCCAATCCAATGCCTGCTCCAATGCGTCAAGATGATGTGCCGCATATGATTCTTCCTTAAAATACAACCGGAAAGCCTTGTAGTTGATGGAAGACCAAGATATTGAATCATTGGCAATAAAGCCCCTGACATAAGCCGTTGGCTGTCGAAATACAGGCTGTTGGGAACAGGCAACAGGGGCCAAAATACCGAATGCAAGTACGAACAAAACAAATATTCTCATTTGACAATTCATTAATGATCATCATCCTTGCGCTTGAATATCATTTTTGCCAGGCAGAAGGACTTATACCAAGCAAAGTGTGCTTTTTGCCATATAAAAATTTATATTTAATAAATTATGCCAATCTTTATTTGAAAAATCTTGTGCCGTTTTTGCCGTAGCGCATCCATTGAGGAATGAAAAAGACAACTAGTCTGACTAAAAAACAGTCATATTGATTCTAAAAATAATTTTTATTAACCCTTAGGTAAACTTGTTTTAAAGAAAAAAACCAGCCATATAAAGCTGCTTAGATACAGCAAACGCTGCGCAATCCCCTGATTGTTTTTGAGTATTCCGAATGTCGCCGAAAGGCCGATAACCACCACAAAGAATACCAAGTGCGTCATTTGTTGGTTTCTATCCCTAATAAAAAACAATTGCATCAAAATGCCCAGACTGAATGCGATGCCCGCAAATTGGGCAAAAAAAGAATGCAAGGCGGCGTGTGTGGCGGAGTATGGCTCCATTCCTCTAAAGGGTTTGGTGCAAAAAATACCCGTTGCTGCAACGCATAGCCCATAAATCAATACTGGCGCCGTGCGTAAAGTGAGTCCATGGAACAAAATACCGACCGATAAAATCAGACCAAAAGACAAAAAACCGGCTTGCATAATCCATTTATGCTCGTAGGCTTGCGCACCAAGATCGCTGATTGTATTTTTGGTCCAGTTATAGGGATGGTTTGCATAAAAATGCGCCAAAAGAATGAAAAAGATCACACTACTGGACATTTTTGAAAAATAGGCAGGAAAAGCCGGATTTTTGTGTTTCTCAAGACATAATCATCCATGCTTTCCCCGCACTT
>JAGWYI010000240.1 GCA_018969455.1 Bacteroidota bacterium
TACAGCCCAAGGCTGTAACACAATACAGCCAGGGTGTTAAAACCGATGGATTGCTCGCTGCGATGTACAGTGAAACCGAGTTGACGGTATCTTCACGACAGGCCATCCCCTTGTTGTCGACGTATTTGCAAGAAAAATACCAGGTGACATTTCATTACGGCGCTGCGATCACCCATGTTCAAACCGGCTTTTTATCCGACTTTTATGAGATGTACAGCGCTGAACGTATTTATATATGTGGCGGACAGGATTTTGAAACCTTGTATCCGGCCATTTTTCGGGAAAGCGGCATAACGCGTTGCAAGTTACAAATGATGCGCACCGGAAAGCAACCGGGTGATTGGCAATTGGGTGCATCGCTTTGTTCTGGCCTCACACTTCGACATTACGAAGCATTTGGTCATTGCGCCAGTTTGCAGGCATTGAATGAGTACTACGACCAATCAATGCCTGAGTTCAAGCAATGGGGTATCCATGTGATGTTGTCTCAAAATGTACTTGGGCACTTGATTATAGGAGACAGTCATGAATATGGTTGGGATGTTACACCTTTTAACAGGGAAGAGATCAATCAGTTGATTTTACAATATTTGCGGCGTTTTGCCGAGTTTCCGGATTGGGAAATCGCCGAAACCTGGCAAGGGATATATCCGAAAGTTCCAGGCGCCACCAAATTGGTACTGGAGGCTGCGCCGGGCGTTACCATTGTGAATGGCCTGAGTGGTGCGGGATTGACCCTGTGTTTTGGTTTGGCAGAGGAGTTGGTTTAGGCCACAGCATTTTTCCGGTTTGAAACAAAGCAATAAACAAAAAAAGGCCGCCGATGCTCCAGTTAAAGGCTGATTGGTGTGTCTGAAAGGTTTGGGCTGCGAATTCTCCACCCAAAATATAAAGGAGATGAGCAATAAAAGTCCCCAAGCCAGCCCCAGTAATATAGGCGTAATAAAACTTTAAATTTGGCTGGAGGATGTCTTTGGAAAAAAGAAGCGTGTTCCAGCCCAGCCAAAAAGGAACCATGGTGGGCATTAGCGCACGAAAACTCACCCCGATCAAGTAGGCCGGCATATCCGGATTTAAAAACAGATTGTCCAGGTTTTTGGCTGTTGGGTGCAATGCGCTGAGAAAGCTGTTAATGGCCAGACTTGTAACCACGGCAATGGTAATCCATTCGATGAGGAGAAATAATCGGGCATTTTTTTGAATCCATTCAACGCCAATCAATGAAAACCAGATAAAAATCATTTCAATGGAAATGGCGCCCGCCGAGTACAGCATTCCCGCTGTTTGACCTCTGCTAATACTTATTTGCAAGGCGGCTATATTAAGCACGCCCAATGGGGCAGCCCCAAGGAAGCTCACACCGATGCCGCAGGTGAAAACCAAAAGAATCCCAAACCAAATATTTCTTTTCATGAAAGTATGTGCTGCAATGAGTGGGCCAAAGATAAAAAGGCTCTTAAATGAACGGGGTGGTACACTTCATTTTACAAAGGTGATTGTGCGCAAATTAAATCAGGGTTTATTGGGTGTTTTATTTTGCATCTTTAATGTTAAGTTTATGTAAAGCGCTTGTTTCTTTTGGTGTCGACAAATAGAGCAAAAGAAAGTTGGGCAATGTTAAAAACCCCAAAAAATCAGGCAATTAGAACGGAAGTTTTAAATTACATCAGTTAGGTAGGTGTAATTGCAGTTAATAAAAACCTAAGAATTTCTTAACCTGAAATTTTTTATTCGAGGTAATCGGGTAAGTTACCTTTGCTATTGGTTAACAATATGCAGTGATGTATGGCCCCTGTCGAACCAAAATAATCTAATCAAATTTTTTTTCAATAATTAAACCTTTTCTGGAGATGAAGCACTCATACTTCAAGGGCGTGCTATGCGCCTTTTTGTTCATGCTGCTGAGCGCAGGCGCATTTGCCCAAAAAATTTCGGGCAAATTGGTAGCCGGCGAAACCGGCGAAACCCTGCCAGGCGCAAGCCTCACTGTTAAAGGTACCAACCGTGGCACTGTATCTGATGCCCAAGGTATGTTTACCATTGAAGCGCGCACAGGCGAGACCCTCGTGGTTAACTACGTTGGTTATGAAACCCTGGAAGTTCCGGTAACAGGAGCTTCTGACATTACCATCACCTTGAACGAATCTTCCAAAATCAAGGAGGTTGTTGTAACAGCACTTGGTTTCAAGAAGGAAAAAGCCCGTTTGGGTTATGCTGTTCAGGATGTGAAAGGCGAAGACGTTACAAAGGCTCGCGAACCAAACGTAATCAACTCCCTGACAGGTAAAGTTGCCGGTTTGGTTGTTGGCGGTTCTTCTGAATTGTTGGGCGCTCCCAGCATCAGCCTGCGCGGATCTAACCCGATTTTCGTGGTAGACGGTGTGCCTGTAAACTCTGACACCTGGAACATCAGTGCCGACGACATCGAGACATATACTGTATTGAAAGGCCCTGCTGCTGCTGCACTGTACGGTTTCCGTTCTAAAGACGGTGTGATCATGATCACCACCAAAAAAGGCTCTAAAGACAAGCGCGGTGTGAGCGTTGAGTTCAACTCAAGCCAAATGTTTGAATACGGTTTCAATGCCATTCCCGAAGTACAAGACCAATACGGTCCTGGCGACCACGGTCGTTATGCTTTCGTTGACGGCCGCGGCGGCGGTACCAACGATGGCGACTATGACATCTGGGGCCCTCGTTTTGAAGGTCAGAACATTCCACAATACGACAGCCCGATCGACCCAGCCACTGGCAAGCGCATCGGAACACCCTGGGTAGCTCGCGGTAAAGACAACCTCCAGCGTTTCCTGCGCCCAGGTTTCCTGTCTACCAACAACATCGCAGTAAGCACCAGCACCGACAAAGTAGATATGCGTTATTCTACTTCTTTCAACTACCAGCAAGGTATGGTGCCAAACACCCAGTTGTCTGCTGCAAACTTCAACATTTCCAGCGGCATCAAATTCAATGACCGCGTGCGTTTGGATGCAAACCTGAACTACAACCGTCAATTCACCGACAACATCCCAGACGTAAACTACGGCCCGAACTCCATGATTTACAACATCATCATCTGGGGTGGTGCAGACTGGGACATCGACCAATTGAAAAACTACTGGCAGCCTGGTAAAGAAGGCGTTCAGCAAATTTATGCTGAATATCAGCGTTACAACAACCCTTGGTTCCTTGCCAAAGAATGGTTGCGCGGCCACTACAAAACCGATATCTACGGTCAAACTGCGCTTACCTGGACCATTACTCCAGGTTTGAGCCTGAAAGCGCGTACTGCAATCACTTCTTATGACATTTTCCGCGACGAGAAATTCCCATATTCTGCTACCGTATATGGTCGCGAAGAAGCACGCGGCGACTACCGCGAAGACAAACGCAACTTGTTTGAAAACAACACCGACGTTTACCTGAACTTCGACAAACAAATCACCGACGATATCTCTTTGGTTGCCTTGGCGGGCGGAAACCTCCGTACCTTCCACTACAGCAGCAGCTTTACTACGACCAACTACCTGAACGTTCCTGGAATTTACAACTTTACCAACAGTGCAAACCCACTTTGGTCGTCTAACTACACCGCTGACATGCAGGTTCAATCAGGTTATTATTCTGTTGACCTTGGCTTCAGAAGTTTCTTGTTCCTGACGCACACAGGCCGCGTGGATCACCTGTCTACCTTGCCTAAAAACAACAATACATTCTTCTACCCATCTTTGAGCGGTAGCGTTATTTTGTCTCAATTGTTTGATATGGGTCCGGTTTCCTTCCTGAAAGTACGTGGCTCTTATGCCAACGTGAAAGAAGGTTTGACTACCCGTTACATCGGTGTAACGCCAGGCGCTTCTTATCCGCTCGGCTATGGATCTTACTACAACTCTACTTACGACGGTCCTTCCTACAGCAACGCATCTGTTTACTCTAACCCAATCGTGAATAACGGTCAGGTAGGTTCTTACTACACCAACACCATTGCGAACTCCAATTTGTCTCCATCTTCTCGTACCAACTACGAGGCTGGTTTGGAAGCAAAATTCCTCAATAATCGCCTGGGTGTAGATGTAACTTACTTCCAATACATTGACGGTCCACAGATCTTCTCTAAGCCAATCTCTGAAGCTTCTGGCTACTCTTCCCAACTGGTTAATGCTGTAAAAACCAAAAAAGCCGGTTTTGAAGTAAGCGCAACCGCAAGCCCATTCAAAAACAAAGATGGTTTCTCTTGGGACGTTTTGTTGAACTGGAGCACATTTAAAGAAACTTTGCTTGAATTGCCAGAAGGTACAGAACGTTTGTACGGCTACTACAAAAAAGGCGATCGTTTGGACGGCTACTACGATTCAGGTATCGCTAAAACACAAGACGGACAAGAAATCCACGATGCTTCCGGCCGTGTAATTCGTACGGCAACCCGCAAGTTCCTCGGTTACTCCAACCCCGATTGGGTTTGGGCTGCTTACAACAAGTTCAGCTGGAAGAACCTGAGCCTGGGTATCCAGTTCGATGGCCGTGTGGGCGGTGTGATCACCGACTACATCAAGCGTCAAACGTACCGTGGTGGTCGTAACATCGAAACTACCGAAGGCGCCATGGGCGAAGCGCGCTACCAAGACTGGTTGAAACAAAAAGCGGGTCTGGATTTGAACCCACAGCAAGATGGTAACTATGTAGGAGAAGGTGTGAAACTGGTAAGCGGTCAAATCAAATTTGACCAATTCGGTAACATCAGCAATTACAACGAATTGACTTTTGCGAAAAACGACATCAAAACCTATTTGCAGGACTATATCAGCCGTAAGTATTCACAGGCTGAAGCCAACCTGATTTCCAAAACTTTTGCCAAATTGCGTGAAGTGACCATCACTTACCAATTGCCATCTGATTGGTTTAAGAACAGCCGCATCATCCGTCAGGCAAACGTGTCTTTGGTGGGTCGTAACCTGTTGTACTTCGCAGAACGCAAAGACATTGATTTGGATCAGTACATCGGAACCAACTACTCTAGCTTGCAGTCTCCAACCGCAAAACGCTACGGTATCAACATCAACATCACATTCTAATACATTGAATCAGTTGATCTGCGCCATTTGAAAAAACAAATGGCGCAGACAAGGATTTAACTTTTTCAACAATCAGAAAATGAAAAATTTAAAATATTTCTTTGCAATGTTGCTGCTCGTTATTGCAGCCAACTCCTGCCAAAAGTTCGACGACCTCGAGGCAGATCCAAACCGTTCTACAACCGTTCCTCCCGGTCTGGTATTGCGTGGTTTGCTGAAAGACGCTTATGTTTCTCCTTGGGACGATGTGAGCCGCTATTGCCAATACTGGTGCTCCAACTACAACTACTACGACAACAACGAATACAACTGGACAACCACCGATTTGCGCTTTACTTCCCTCAAGAATGTTGTGAAAATGGAAGAAGAAGCCGCTCGTATCGGCCTTACTTCTGGTAACGCCTATGACGCAATGGGCAAATTCTTCCGCGCTTACTTCTACTACGACATGATTATGAAAGTAGGTGATGTTCCTTTGACAGATGCGCTGAAAGGTGCAGAAAACATCGCTCCTGCTTACAACACACAGCGCGAAATTTTCAAGCAAATCCTGACTTGGCTGGAAGAGTCTAACACACAATTGGCTGCACGCGTTGCAGCAGCAGACCAAACTTTGGTTGGTTTTGACTTCTACTTCAACGGTGATTTGGCGAAATGGCAAAAAGTAGTAAATGCATTCAAATTGCGCGTTTTGATCCAATTGAGCAAGCGTGAAGCCGAAGCATCTGAATTAAACGTACGCTCCGAGTTTGCAAAAATTGTAAACGATCCTGCAAAATACCCAGTTCCTACCAGCAACGATGACAACATGAAGTATACCTATACTTCAATTGACAAATATCCTTTCAACCCAAGCAACTTTGGTTTCTACGCAGACCGTTACAACACATCTGCTACTTATGTTACCAATTTGGCTACTTTGAAAGACCCACGTGTATTTGTGGTTGCTGAACCTGCCCGTGCAAAATTGAATGCAGGCTTAACTGCTGCCGATTTCGATGCATACGTTGGCGCACCTTCCGACGAAGGTTTGGACGCGATGGCTACCAAAGTTCAAAACGGAGAATACTCTCGTATCTCCAAAGCACGTTATTTCAGCTCTGATGCGGGTGAAGCTTGCATCCAAATCGGCTATCCTGAATTGTGCTTCAACATTGCAGAAGGCATCAACCGCGGTTGGGCTACTGGCGATGCAAAAAGCTGGTATGACAAAGGTATTACTGCCAGCATGGCGTTTTACAGCATCACAGATGCAACTGCTTTGGCTACCTACCTGGCAGCCCCTGCTACTGGTTACAAAGGCAACAACACGGATGGTTTGAATCAAATCCTGATGCAGCGTTACCTCGCATTGGCACAACACAGCGGCTACGAAGCATACTACCACTGGCGTCGTACCAACCAGCCTTTCTTCTATCAAGGCGGTCCTGGTACAGGCAATGGTGGCGTAATCCCACGCCGCTACCAGTATCCAACTACAGAGCGCGACAACAACAAAACCAACTACAACGCGGCCCTGACCCGTCAATTCGGTTCAGCTGTTGACGATGTAAACAAAGATCTCTGGATCGTTAAGTAAGGTTCCAGAGCCCCCTGTTACGGCATATTAATTGCTTCATACAATAA
>JAGWYI010000241.1 GCA_018969455.1 Bacteroidota bacterium
ACGACTGGTCTTCTACCCTGCCATCCAGCAACAACTCCTATTTTTATCCTTCCGTAGCAGGAAGCTTTATTTTGTCTGAAATTCTGCCACAAAGCGTAACAAGCATTCTTTCTTATGCAAAACTGCGCGCCAGCTGGGCGCAAGTAGGCAGTGACACCGATCCTTATCGCATTCTTGATCCGGTATATAACGCCAGACCCAACTTTGGCAGCAACCCAATGGTTACTGTAGCCAATGTGATCAACAACCCGAACTTGAAGCCGGAAACGACCCAATCGTATGAATTTGGTACAGATTTGAAGTTTTTCAAAAACCGGCTTTCCATAGACGCCGCCTATTACAAATCGACCACCAAAGATCAAATTGCACAAGTTGACCAGTCGAGCACAACCGGTTACACTGGTCGGATTCTCAACATTGGTACCATCGAAAACCATGGCGTGGAATTGTCTTTGAACGCAACCATTGTACAAACACGCGATTTCCAATGGGACTTTGGCGTGAACTGGGCGCGCAACCGCAACAAAGTTGTATCCCTGATTGATGGTGTTGACAATGTTCGTTTGGCCAATTTCCCTTTCTCTGTGAGCATCGAAGCACGTGAGGGCCAGCCATATGGCGTAATTGTAGGTACCGACTACACCTACGACAGCAAAGGCAATAAAGTGGTAGACGAGAATGGGTTTTATGTGCCCACTGCTACACCTGTTCCGTTGGGCAGTGTTTTGGCCAACTTTACCGGCGGCGCTACAAGCACTCTGACCTATAAAAACCTTTCTTTAAGCGTGCTGGTAGACTACCAAAGCGGCGGGAAATTGTTCTCTTTGTCTAATATGTGGGGCAAATACTCCGGTTTGTTGAAAGAAACTGCAGAAAACGGCATTCGGGAGAATGGCATTGTAGTTCCAGGCGTATATGCTGAAGGATCGGTGGTAAACGGCGAGGATGTTTCGGGCCAGCCCAACAAATCCAAAATTTCTGCCATCGACCATTTCTTTGAAAATCAGGGATATATCGTTGCTCGTGCAGATTTATACGATGCCAGTTTTGTAAAGTTGCGTGAAGTGCGTTTGTCGTACAGTTTGCCTCGTAAATGGTTCAAAGACAAAGTTCAAAACATGTCTGTTTCCTTTATCGGTCGCAACCTGGCGATTTTGTTTAAAAACATTCCTAACATAGATCCGGAAGCTGCAGTGAGCTCGTCCAACATTCAAGGTTCGGAAGGCGGCCAGTTGCCAACCATCCGTTCTTTGGGTTTCAACCTGACTGTTGGATTCTAAACCCTTTCTTCCATTCATTCAAAAAAGAGCATTCTATGTTTATGAAAAAGATTCATTTTTTTGCCCTGCTTCTAATTCTGGCGGCCGTGGGTTGCACCAAGGATTTTGAAGAAATTAACACCAACCCCAACAATCCTTCAAAGGCGTCTACGGCGTTTTTGCTCACTTCGGCTCAAAAATCACTATCGGATAACTTGTATGACGAATGGTGGTCGGGACGTTTTGGCAATCAAATGGCCCAATATTGGGCTTCCAATTCCTACACCAACGAGAGCCGTTATACCTCCCTTCAATCCCGTATTGCAAATCCATACTGGCGCTTACACTACAACACGGGTTTAGAGGATTTGGCCGAAATTATCCGCCAATGTGATGAAACGCCCCGGGAAATTGAGGTAAATGGCAATGTAGGCAATCAAAAAGCGGTTGCCTTAATTCTGCAGTCATTTGTTTTTCAAATCATGACCGATACCTGGGGAGCCATTCCATTTAGCGAAGCGTTAAAGGGCAGTAAGGTTCCATTTCCCAAATACGACGATCAGAAATCCATTTACATGGGTTTGTTGAACAATGTGAACACTGCCAACAGCCTGATCAAAGTTAATGAGCCAGGGCCGGCTGGCGATCAGGTTTATGGTGGCGACATGAATTTGTGGAAAAAATTCTGCAATTCCCTCAAAATGCGTATCGCCATGCGCATGGCCGACCGGGAAGATGCAACCGCGCAAAAAGCCGTTCAGGAGGCGTTTGCAGCGGGTGTTTTCACCAATGTAGACGATTATGCAGCCTTCCACTATCTGGGCGCATTGCCCAATGCCAGTCAGATTTATGAAGACAACTTGACCCGGAAGGATTTTGCATCCAGCAACACCATGGTAGATACCTTGCTGAAGCTCAATGACCCTCGGATTGAATACTTTTATGCTCCCTCGCTCAAAACCGGAACCTTTATTGGTGAAGTGTATGGCATGACCGACGGTCAGGCAGCAAGTACTACCCTGGCCGATGTATCCCAACGGAGCGCTTTGGTATTATCGCCCGATTTTCCGGCCGTATACATGGATTTTGCTGAGGTTAACTTCCTGCTTGCCGAGGCTTTGGAACGCTGGCCGGGAGTTATTTCCAGCGGCAAAACAGCCAAGGACTACTACAATGCCGGCATTGAAGCATCCATGCAGTGGTGGAGTGACGGGGCATTGTCTGCCTCTGCAATTGGGGCCTACATTGCACAACCCGGTGTAGATTATGATGCATTGAAAGCAAAAGGACTCAGCTGGAAACAAATCATTGGCAGCCAAAAATGGATTGCCTTGTATGATCAAGGCAGCCAGGGCTGGGCAGAATATCGTCGTCTGGATTTTGGCGTTTTGAAAAAACCACGCGGACTGGCATCGTTCAGCGATCCGACCAAAACGCCTGAAAGTGTAATTCCTTTGCGTTTAATTTATCCTTCTGAGGAGCCCACGCTCAATGGAACCAATTACCAGGCCGCTATTGCAGCCCAAGGCGCCAACTCGCTGCGCACACGTTTGTGGTGGGATGTGCAATAGATGATACACAATGATTGAAATACGAAGGCTGTTTCGTGGATTTTATCCCGGGGCAGCCTTTTTTAATTTTAATATCAGATAAAAACCACCAGATTTACGAATTTTGCATCTTTCAAGTAGAAGTTTTTGCTCATTCAAGAAAATCAATCCATGTCTATCGACGATCGCATCCGCAAACGGGCAAGTTTTAAGATTCCTGTCCTGATTTTTGGAGCAGCCATGACGCTGTTTTACCTTATCCTGGGCGCCATGTTGTTGCTCAACAGCGCATTTTTACCGGGTATACCAGAAACCTTTCGCCATATTTTTGCGGTCATGTTGTTGGTGTACGGTTTGTACCGCGGTTGGCGCGTATATGCAGATGTGAAACCTTAAACATTCATCTAAAAAATATTACTGTCATGCGCAAGATTTTGTTCGGTGCAGTTGCAATCATGCTTATGCTTGTTGCATGTGAACCCAAACGCGATAAAAAAGGGCGAGAAATTGACGGCCCTACCACTGGTAAACTGACCGTTATGGTAGATGAAGGCTACAAACCCATTGTAGAAACCTCCATAGACGTTTTTGACTCCATATATCGGTTGGCAAAAATTGACCCTTTGTACGTATCAGAAGGGGAAGCGATTAATACTTTACTGAAAGATTCTGTTCAGGTGATCATCATTACCCGGAAACTCAATGAAACGGAATTATCTTATTTTAAAAAACGTGGGTTTGTACCACCCTCTACCCCCATTGCACACGATGCCGTTGCCTTTATTATTCATCCAGAAAATCGGGATACGGTATTTACGGTAGCTCAAATCCGGGATCTTTTATCGGGAAAAATTAAAAAATGGGCTGAATTGAACCCCAAATCCAAACTTGGAAACATTCAATTGGTATTCGACAATGCCTTGTCGGGTACGGTAAGATATGCGCAGGATTCCATCGCACAAGGCGCTCCGCTTCCTTCCACGGCATACGCGCTCAAAACCAACGAAGAAGTAATCCAATATGTGCATAAAAACAAACATGCCATCGGAATTATTGCCGCTAACTGGATTTCGGATACCGATGACAAGGGTGTACAAAAATTCCGGCAGGATATTCGAATTGCCGACATTGCCAAGGAAGCAGGCAAAGAGGGCTATGGTCCGTATCAGGCTTATCTGATTACAGGCGATTATCCTTTTAAACGTACGGTGTACATCATCAATGCGCAAGGGCGAAAAGGACTTGGATTGGGATTTGCTTCATTTTTGGCAGGAGACAGCGGGCAGCGGATCGTACTTAAGGCAGGCTTAGTACCTGCTCAAGCGCCAACGCGTTTGATTAAGGCAACTCGAAAATAACAGCCAACTTGCAAGCAACTTGCTCAATGATATGCCGCATTGGGAGGTAAAAACGGTATTTTTGCACATTTACCGCAAGAATATGGCGCCACCATGTTAATCTTGTTTTAATTATCCTCAAATTGCCAAAAGTTCTGTGCAATTATGCGCTGTAAAGCGTCTGAATAATTGAACTTTGCACACTTTGAAGTTCCAAGCTTTAGCAAAAATTAAAAAACTTTTCCGAACAATGACAACTTTTCTGAGAAAAGCCATTCTGTTGGCATCCGTTCTGTATACGCAGCTGGCATTTGCACAAACCGCTTCTGAAGGTTTGACAGCCATGCAGTTGGAGGATTGGGATAAAGCAATCAGCGTATATACCGCACTTTCAAAATCAAACCCGGCCGATCAGCAGGCCTTGTTGAACCTGGGTAATGCTTTCCTGGCAAAAGGAAACAAGGAAGAAGCCTTGAAAGCATTTCAGGGTGCATACACCGCAAAACCGGAAGGCGCATTGGCCTATATTGCCAACGGACGGGTAATGCTGATTCAGGATAACCAAACTGAAGCAGACAATCAGTTTAAAAAAGCAGCAAAAAGCGGCAAAAAGGATGTAAATGCCTTGCGTTTGATTGGTGAATCCTATCTCTTTTACATTGCTCCAGGATCAAAACGGGCAAACCTCACCCGGGCAGAAGAGTTGTTGAAAGTAGCCAACGAGTTGAACTCGAAAGACTACAACACCTTGATGTCTTTGGGTTACTGCTACAAAGAAATGCCCAACGGCGGCCTGGCAGCACAGAATTATGAATTCGCGGAACAACAAGAGCAAAGCAATCCGCTGCCTAAGTTGATGTTGGCGAAGGTGTATAAAGCAGCCAAACTCAGCGACAAATTCCTGCTCAACATCGATCGTGCCATTTCGGTTGCGCCCAACAACGCGCTTGTTCTGCGCGAAAAAGCACTCTTCCTTTACTTCGCACGCAAATGGGAAGATGCCACCAAAGCCTATAAAACCCTTGTGGCAAATGGCGACCATGTAACCATTGAAGACGAAATGCAATTGGCCAACTGCCTCTTTATTACCAAAGATTGTAAAGGTTGCTCTGAACTGGTGGAAAAAATCCTGAAAAAGGATGGAACCAAAAACTACCTCCGCCGTTTGCAAGCTTATTGTGATTATGAAAATGGCAGCTACCAACAGGGTCTGAACATCCTGAACGACTATTTTAAAATTGTTACTCCCGATAAAATTTTGGCATCCGACTATGAATATCGAGGTAAATTGCTGGTAAAAACCAAAGGTGACACCTTGGCAGCCACCAACGACTTCCAAAAGGCCATTTCCATGGATACCTCCCGCTGGAAAGATTTGTATCTGGAGATCAGCAATTTGATGTATGCCAAAAAAGACTATTGCGGCGCGGCATCTGCTTACAAGTTCTATTTAGACTCGGTTCCTCAGCCCAAGGCTACCGATTACTACAACCTGGGTTTGCGCCAATACTACTGTAAGGATGACAGCCTGCGCTATGTCCATGCATTGGCCTCGTTCAACAAGGTAACCGAAATGATGCCCGACAAGGCCATTGGCTGGTTGTGGGTAGCCAAAGCCAATGCAAAACTCGACCCAGATGTTGAGCAACACCCTGAATTGGTTGGCGAATTTGGTAAAGCACACGAAGCTTTCGAAAAATATGTCAGCATTGCATCTGCAGATAAGGTGAAAAACAAAAAAGACCTGATTGCTGCCTATGAATACCTCACCTATTATCATTATAACAAAAACGAGGTACCAGAGGTGACCGATCTGGCTGGCAAACTGCTGGAGATCGATCCAAACAACCAAACCGCTACCGAACTGCTCAAGGCGGTTCAAACCGGTACTCCAGGCACTACACCTTTAACCCCAACGCCAAATATAAACGGCGGCGGCAACAAGTCTAATTAATCTCTTCAGATTGAAATCGCAATCCCGAATCCCGACTTAGGTTGGGATTCGGGATTTTTTATATGCATTTTTCAAAATACAAACTCTTACATAACAATCGGCTCTATTTTTCCAGTATTTCTACTTTTTTCAGCCATAAAGCCCATCACATGGCTTTCAATTGATTGGTCGATGGTTGAAGTGAGCAAACTTGAATCTTGCTGAACAATTGCCTGGATCCAGTCGCGCACCAAACGACGGTCGCCTCCTCCATGGCCCCCTGTGTACTTGGCACTGTCTTCCTCTTCAAATTTGGCGCTGTCATATACCACCGATTCCCTGGTTCTAAAATCAGTTAGAGTAAACGTATCCATGTCGCCTACGATGTCGCCCATGCTGCCCATGACCCTGGTACGGCGGCCGGCATAACTGGTAAATGCTTCCATGGAAAGGCTGGCTGTAATTCCCCCCTCAAATTCGATGCTGCTTACATAGTGATCTTCCTGATTGTTGTCCATTTTGTATACGCAGCGGCCGTAATTGGAATTGCGCAGGTACTCCAGGATGGCTTCACCTTGTTTTTCCGGGTTTTCCGGCAGGTCAAAAACATATAAC
>JAGWYI010000242.1 GCA_018969455.1 Bacteroidota bacterium
GGCATTCCGAATGGTTGCGCGCCGGGTTGCTTACTTTGATGGAGAAGGGCGCCGGGCTGATTCTTTCGCTGGGTGCAACTGTGCTCCTGCTCCGTCGCTTGCCACGGGAGGAATTTGCGGCTTGGGGTCTTTTTCTCCTCATCAGCTACACGCTTGAAATGGGTAGAAGCGGCTTGCTGCAAAATGGGATCATGCGTTTCTGGGCATTCGAACGCGATCGACCAAGTGAGATAAAACGGCTTTCTACGGCCGCATTTACCTTGAATTTACTTTTTTCCTGCCTATCCAACCTGATTCTCTGGCTGGGACTTCCCTGGCTTTTGACGCATTTTCAGGCGCCCCAACTGAAGTCTTTGCTGATGATATACCTGCTGAGCAATGTAATCATGGTCTTTTCGAGCCATTTGAACTACATTCAACAGGCCAATTTCGAATTCAGGGGTATTTTTCTGAATACCTTGTGTTATAGAGGCGCTTTGTTTTTATGGGTATTGGGGGCGAGCCTGGCAGGAAGCCCGCTCATCCTCCAGCATCTGGCCTGGGCCATGATGTTGGGTGCGCTGGCAGGTGCGTTTGCAAGCAGTTGGTTTGGGAGGCCCTATTTGCAATTCAGCTTTCATTGGGAAGGCAGCTGGATGCTGCGCTTGCTGCAGTATGGAAAATATGTTTTAGGTACCAACCTGTGTGCCATGATGTACAAGAGTGTAGACAAGTTGGCTTTGGGTTCCATGATAGGGCCTGCGGCTTTTGCCATATATGATGCAGCGGGCAAAATCACCCAACTTATTGAAACGCCTTCTTTTAGCATTGCGGCAGTGGTGTTTCCCCAAAGTGCAGCCAGAGGCGCTTCGGGCGTGCAGGGATTGTACGAGCGCAGCGTGGGTGCTATCCTTGCCATTATTTTGCCATTTTTGGTTTTGGTTGTGTTGTTTGCGGAACCGCTCATGTTGTTGTTTGCCGGGCCTAAATACCTCGAGAGCGCCAATATCTTGCGCTATACGGCATTTTTTGGGCTGTTTATGCCCTTTGTAGTACAAAGCGGAACCATACTTGATTCCAATGGGCTTCCGGGAATCAATCTGGCATTTACAGCGGGAACGGCCCTGCTCAATTTGGCACTCAATGTTGTCTTTATCCCCCATTTTGGTTTGTTTGGGGCAGCCTACGCCACGCTGTGTGGGTATTTCCTGAGTTTCTTAGCCATTCAATCCTTTTTATATGCCCAATTCGGCATCCGATGGTGGCATGCTTTCGGATGGATACCCAACTTGTACAAGCTCGGGTTTCGGCTGCTCCTGAGCAAAAAATCAATGGAGCCTTTGGGCCTGAACAATAAATAATCCGATTTATGCCTTGCGACGTTTTGTTTTTTTCCCTGTTCCGCACCGATAACCCATACTCGTCTATTTCCTTGTCAATGGCCAGGGAAATTGCACGCAGTCAAAGGGTTATTTATGTAAATCACCCTTATTCCTGGAAAGACATCTGGCAACTCTGGCGCCAGAATGACCCTGCACTGCGACGCAGGTTAAAAGGCTTGATAAGAGGAAAGGTACAAATGGAAACCTTGCCTCAAATTCCTGAACGCTTTATTGGCGTAATTCCGCCACCCACGCTACCCATCAACTGGTTGCCTCCGGGGCCCTTGTATCGCCTGCTCCACAATTACAACAACCGCAGGGTGCTGCGCGCCATTTTTAAGGCTGTAAAGCAGCACAATTTCACAGATTTTTTATATATAAATTGTTACAATCCGTTTTATGCAGGCACATTACCTGCTTATTTTGGGGCAAAATTTCAAATATACCACTGCATCGATGATATTTCGCAGGATCCGTATACGGCAAGGCATGGCCAATGGCTGGAAGATGAAGTGATCGGGAATACCGATGTATGCCTCGTCACTTCCACCCGTTTGGGCGTCCTGAAAAAAGCAAAAGCCCGCCGAATTGAATATTTTTTCAACGCAGCCGACACTGCATTATTTAGCCTGGCAGCCGGCCCTTCCCTTCCGAAACCAAAGGAAATTGCGCTGTTTAATGGCCCCTTTATTGGATTTATTGGCAACATGGACGCCCTCCGGATAGACTATAAACTCCTGAAAAACATTGCCTTGGCTATGCCTGAATGCCAATTGCTGCTGGTAGGCCCCATCAACAGTATGGAACCAGATGCCATTGGGCTTACACACTTGCCCAATGTTATATGTACAGGCGCTCGCCCGCTGGAAGCACTCCCTGCATACCTTCAATACATGAATTGTGTGCTGATTCCGTTTTTGTGTAATACCCTCACTGCAAGCATTTACCCGCTCAAGATCAATGAATACCTGGCCGCAGGAAAGCCGGTTGTGAGTACAGCCTTTTCAGAAGACATCCAGTCGTTTTCAGCGTATATTTACCTGGCTAAAGACCATGACGACTTTGTACATCAAATAAAAAATGCCTTAAAAGAAAACGACCCCAATTTGATTCAAAAACGCCAAAAAATGGCTGCCAGGAACAGCTGGCAAGCACGCATTGAACAACTGTGGCACATTGCCCAACCCAAGCTGCCCAACCCATGAGCGAACCCAACATTCCGCTTTCGCCCCAAGAACGCCTGATCGAAATGCTGGTACAAGGAATCATACTCCTCGTATTGCTTGCCATTTTTTTAAAAATCTTGATTTTTTAAACCTTTTCCTATGGCAGTACCTTCCCATGGCGATCTTTTTTCGAGCGGCCAAACTCCTTTTGCCCAAATGCAAAATTGGCTGGATCGGCAGCATTGGAACCGAGGTGGGCAGTCGCAACCAGGTTTGCTGCTGCTGTTGTTGGCTTGTATTCCCATTGGATACCTGCTTTCGGTGTTGGCATTCAAATGGACGGTGGTGCTCTTTCTTTTGTTGATCGGGTTTCCGTTGATGGTGCTATGTATGTTCAACCTTACCTTTTCACTGGGGATGCTTCTTTTTGTTGCCGTTTTGGTTGTTTTTGGCGCAAAATATACCTCAGCACCCATAGGAACCCTGCTGGATTTGTTAATTTTGGTAAGCGCACTGGGCGTTTTACTGCGCCAAATCAAAGAGCGTGATTGGCGTTTTGCGGCCTATCCATTGAGTTACATGATTCTGGCATGGCTGTATTATAATTTAATGCAAGTGCTGAATCCCTGGGCCGAATCCAGATTGGCCTGGTTATTCACGGTACGCAGTGTAGCCATTCAGCAGGCCGTATTTTTTATTGGCGCATACGCATTGCGCGACAACCGAAAGGGCTTGTTCAATTTGCTCAAATTCATTGTTTTAATTGCAGGCATTGGGGCAATTTACGGGTTAAAGCAGCAGTTTTTGGGTTTTTCGGCTGCCGAAACCAACTGGATGATGGCAGATCGCGAACGGTACCAGTTGTATTTTCAATGGGGCATGATGCGTATTCCATCCTTTTGCTACGATCCTACCACCTTTGGGATTTTAATGGCCTGTTTTGCGTTGTTCTGTGGCGCCCTGGTGGCTGGCCCCTTGCGCCTGGGTCAGCGCATCGTGTTAAGCATCCTTGGCTTGCTGGCACTGTGGGCCATGGCCTATTCTGGCACGCGCACTGCTTATGTATTGATTCCTGCCGGTGCATTTTTTTATGGCGCGATGTATTTTAGCAAAAGGGTTTTACTGGTTGGAACAGTTTTAGGAATATTGGGTGCAGGTTTTGTGTTAAAATCCAGCTCGAATGGGGTGATATACCGCATACAATCGGCATTCAGGCCCACGAAAGACGATTCGATGAACCTGCGATTGGAGAATCAGAAAAAAATTCAGCCGTTTATTCAATCCCATCCATTTGGGGGCGGATTGGGTAGCTGCGGCGTATGGGGCAAACGCTTCAACCCCGACAGTCCCTTATCGAGTTTTCCGCACGATTCGAGTTTTGTTCGGATGGCCGTAGAACTGGGTTGGATCGGACTTATTTTGTATACATTAATGCATTATGTTGTGTTGCGCACTGGTTTGTATTATTTCATACGCTGTCGGGATCCGTTTATAAAATCGGTATATGCCGGCATTACCACCTGGTGTTTTATGCTCGCAGTGGCTTGTTATGCCCAGGAAGCCATATTGCAACTGCCCACCAATGTCATTTATAACATTTTCCTGGCCATGCTGGTAAGCTTAAAGAATTTTGACCCGGCATTTCAGGAGAAACCTGCTTAACCATAAAATTCAAAAACCGTGATTTGCAGCAAACCTTTGTTTTTTTTACTCGGCTTATTGTGCGCATTAAACACATCCAGTGCACAAACAATTGATTATGATAAAATTGTGATCCCGCTTGATACCAAGGCACGCGATTTTTCGGAGTATTTGGTGCAATTGGCCTGGCAAAACAATCCGGAAGCAGGCATCGTGAACGGCGAAAAAGGCACGGCGGTGGTTCAGGCACAAATAGCCCAAAAAGAGTGGATGCGCGACGTACAAGGAAATTTCAACCTCAATGAGGCCAACTTGCGCAAAGCGGGTGATTCCAACAACAACTTTTTTTTCCCACGATACAATTTCGGACTCACCCTCAACCTATACGATGTGATGAGTCAGGGCGGAAAAAACAAATTGGGCAAAAAGAAGGTAGAAGTGGCCGATTATAAGGTGAAGCAGCAAAAAATTGCCTTGCGTGAAGAAACCCTCACCCGTTACGCCAATTTCAGACTTGCAAAAGCCATTCTGGAAAAACGTGCACTGGCCGAACAGGAAATATACACGGCCTATTTGCTTGTTCAACAATTGTACAAAACGGATGAAAAAACCCTGGATGATTATACCCGGGCCTCCAGTATGTACTACCAGGCACAGGAAATGCGCCTTAAAGCCGAAAATGAGGTTTTGGTTGCCAAGTTTGCCCTGGAAGCAATTATTGGAATTAAATGGGAAGAGGTACAACACCCGGAAAAAAAGGATTGATGGGATGGTGGCTTGCATCGGGTTGGGCAAGCCAATTGCTCTTTCTATGCGGCACGATAGGAGCGCCAATCCAGCTCGCTTAACACGGAATATCAAAAGCCGGGAAAGCGGTATGTATGAAATCCAAAGGAATCAGGAAACCTGCTCGCTGGTGAGCCCAAAACGGCGTTCGCGGCGCTGATAGTTTAAAATCGCTTCATGTAATTCCTTCCGACCGAAATCGGGCCAGAATACCGGTGTAAAATACAATTCGGCATAGGCAATTTGCCAAAGCAGGAAATTGGAAATACGTGTTTCTCCGCTGGTACGGATGAGGAGTTCCGGGTCGGGAATGCCGTGGGTACTCAGTGCCGACTCAAAAGTAGATTCAGAAATATCTTCTGCCTTTAAAAGTCCTTTTTGGGCTTGTTCGGCAATCAGGCGGGTGGCACGCAGTATTTCCCATTTTGCAGAATAGTTCAAGGCCAAAACCAGGGTGATCCGATCGTTGTTTTTGGTTTGTTCAATGCCATCCATGAGGGCTTTGTACGTTGCTGCCGGCAGCGCTTCAATATCGCCAATTGCCTGCAATCGAACCTTGTTTTTATTCAAATCCCGAATTTCCCCCTTAATCGTTTCTACCAACAAGGTCATTAAAGCCGTCACTTCCGCTGGCGGGCGGTTCCAGTTTTCAGTGCTGAATGCATAAAGAGTCAGATACTTAACCCCAATTTCGGCAGCAGCCTCTGTTACTTCCCGAACGCTTTTTACACCGCTGCGATGCCCCAGCAAACGAGGCATGCCTTTTTGTTTGGCCCAACGTCCGTTGCCATCCATGATTATGGCAATATGTTGTGGTACATGGTCCAGATTGATCTTCGACAGCTGGTCGGGCATATGGCTATTTTTGAACCGCCAAATATACAGATGCGCCTTTAAAACGGCTTTTTATTCATCAAAAATGTTGTATACTTTGCGATTATTTTGCTCAAACAAATTATTTTTACCAGAAATGGATCCTTTTTTTGAAAAAATTGAATCTTCGCCATTGAAGCGCTGCTATTACACTCCCAGCCAAACACTCTCACGCTATGCTTACAACCGTACGACACCAGTATAACGCTGCCTTTACCGATGAAAAATACCAGGCTTTTTTGCACACCGTGAATACGGCGTTTGGCGAAGCCGTTACGTTCCGGGTAAGCGAAACTCCGGTTTTTATTCCCAATTTATTAAAAGAGAAATTGGTACAGGGAGTTCAAGACATTTGTGCCGTGATTAATCGGCCCGATTTTAAAGCACGTAGCGAGGCCGCACTTCCTGCGCACCTGCGTGTGCCCGCGGAAGACGAGCACACCATGTTTCTCCAACTGGATTTTGGAATATGCCGTGATCAATCAGGGGCACTTACACCACAACTCATTGAAATGCAAGGATTTCCATCTTTGTATTTCTTTCAGCATTTATTGGCTCAATCTTACCGGCAACATTTCGACATTCCCAGCCATTTCCACCACCTCTTCGGCGATCTGACACCCGATTCTTACATCGAACTGTTGCGTCAAATTATTGTCGGCGACTCCCGGCCGGAACGCGTTGTGCTGTTGGAAATTGAACCGGAAAAACAAAATACGCGCATCGATTTCTGGGGTACGGCCCAATACCTGGGCATCAAAGTGCTTTGCTTGAGCAAATTGCAGCGTGAAGGCCGCGATTTGTATTACCTCGACGATCAAAACCGCAAAGTGCCCGTTGAACGGATTTACAACCGCATC
>JAGWYI010000243.1 GCA_018969455.1 Bacteroidota bacterium
TGGTAATATCGATCATCGTTCCGCCGGGGGAATTGTTTGGAACCCGAACCTCTGTTCGGCGATTACGTGCATGTTCCTGATCGGAGCAAGGAACGCCATCGACGCATTTATTACGGGGTTCAGATTCGCCGTATCCCACCGGTTTGAGGCGGTTTCGTGCGATACCCTGAGTAACCATGTATTCAACTACGCCATTGGCGCGTCGTTGGCTGAGGTCGAGGTTGTACTTGGCATTTCCCCGGCAATCGGTATGGCTTGCGAGTTCCACCGAAATGTCGGGTTGTTGTTTCATAAGCGCAATAAGCAGATCAAGGTCTTTTCGGGCGTCGGGTCGCAAGGTCGCATCGTTGAAGTTATAATAAATATTGGGCAAATCGATGCGAGATCCTGGGAGCAAAGGCGCCAGGGAAATGTTTTGGGTGAGCGCTTGTCCGGGTTTAATGCCATGCGTATCCACATCGGTAGATCCGATGAGTTTACCGCCCTGGTAAAAGTCCACCTTATATTTGGTATTGGCGTTGAGGTAGGTATCCAGCATACCGGCTGAATTGGCCACCAGGGTGTCTTTTTTGCCTGTAACGGAATTGGTTACCACCACTACTGCTCCGCCGAGCGGCGCATTGGTTACGTAGTTGAACAAAGTCGGGTTCCACTGAACCTTTCCCGAATTTCCGGGGCCGTATGGTTTTTCCAGTTGGGCAGCTATCTCGTTGCCTTCTTTTGAAACATCCAGTCGGAACTGTTTGGTTTGGTAATTGGGATGGGTAACGATGACCACATAATTACCGGCTTTTATCTCCGTTGTAAACCGCCCTTTGGCGTCCGATTCACCATTGATGCCCTTATCGGGAGGCATCACCTTCATAACATCCTGGCCATCTACATTTTGTAAAACAATCAGATTACCAGCTTCATCTCGGCCGATAACATTATTTACGTCGTAATTGAGTACCTGCACCTGAGCGCCAGCAATGGGAGCATTGGTGTTTTTATCGGTAACAACGATTTTGAGATCCAGATTGCGTTCGGGTGCTTTGTTGTGTTGGGACAGAAATTGATCCAAGTTACCACCATCCACATGGAATCCGAAAATATCGTCGCCGCCTTTGCCTGTCATTCCGTTGGAATTGAAATAGCCGTTTATTTTATTCAGGTCTACAATCAAACCGAAATCATCGCCTGCTGTATTAAAAGGCGCACCGAGGTTGACAGGCTTAGTCCAGGTATTGCTTTCTGGCACCGAAATATACAGGTCAAATCCGCCCTGACCGCCATCAATGCCATCGGAGGCGTAATACAGGGTATTGTCGGCATGGAGGAATGGAAAAGCTTCGCGGCCCGAAGTATTGATTTCTGCGCCGAGGTTTACGGGTTCGCTCCAGGTTTCACCCACTTTATAAGAAACATAAATGTCGGTGCTACCCAGGCCGCCCGGGCGGTTGGAGGCGAAAAATAATTTGTCGCCGTCTATGCTGATAGAGGGGTGAAAATCGTCGAATTCATTGTTGTTGAAGGGCAAAGGTTCTGGTGCAGACCATACGCCGTTTACCTTTTTGGAGGTATAGAGTCGCGTGTGCTGCACTTTATCTTTGGCAAACTGGTCTTTCCCATTGATTACCGCATTGCTGGAGAAATAGATCGTTTCTGCCGTACGGTCGAAGCACACCGGTCCTTCATGGTTTCGGGTAGCGAGTTCTTTGGAGAAAGGCACGGGTTCGGCCAACATGCCATCGGTATTTCGTTTGGCACGCAGGAGCGACATCATAACCTTTTGTTTTTCATCCACATTTTCTTTTTTCACCACTTTTTCATTGGTGGAGACAAACAAAATGCCATCTTCGTAGAAGGTTGGACTAAATTCCAGCGCTTCTGTATTGATGGATGCTTCGTTTTTTACGACGACATTGATGGGTTGGTTTTGGGCCATGAGCAATGGACTCAGGCCAAGAGCAAGGCCCAAGAGACAAGCAATTTTGTGGGCGATCATATGTTCCCCTGTATTTGATTAAGGTGTTCAATTACATGAAGAATCGCGGATTCGTCATGTTTTTCTTTCCAGATTTTTTGCCTTTGGCCGTTTTTTTCAAGTCGGCTTGAAGCATGATTTCTACAGAGCCGCTGCTGTAGTTTTTGAGGCGACTCAGGGTAAAATCGTAGGCTGCGCCAAATCCCAGTTGATTGCTGATTTGCCAGAAAAACAGCAAATCGAGCGATTCGCCAGCGCCATCTCCACCCAGACGATAAGACAGTCCGGCTGTTACTTTTTTGCGTATATCCAAATTCAGGTTGATGTCGGCGTCGAGAGGAACGTTTTTCACATATTTTACCAGCACTGCCGGCATCAAATTGATGTCGTCGCTGATGGGCAATATGGCGCCGGCATTTCCATAAAAGTGGCGGATTTCTTTACCTTGAAGATTGGCCGATACATCTGTGTTTCGGCCAATGTTGTTTTGATAAATATGCGGAATAGAAAATCCGACATAAAATTGCTGAGATACCGTGGCATAAATTCCGGCGCCAACGTTGCCGGTATAATCCCGCACAAAAGTATTGCCTCCCACCGATGGGTCGAATATTTGCTGGGGATCGGTTGATACTTTCGCAAAATCATAACCGCGCGATCGGATTGAGCCCATGATGCCCAGCCGAACCGATAGGTTTTCCGATTTAGCCAGTTCATAGGAATAAGCCAAGGCGCCGTAAGTATCCCGGTGCAAACCGATTCTTTCCTGGGTGAGCGTGAGACCAACGCCAACCCTGGGGGAGAGAAACGGCGAATTAAAACTAAACAAGGCCGATTGGGGCGCACCTTCGTATCCAATCCATTGGCTTCGGTAAATGCCTGTAATAGAAGGCACTCCGCGCGCACCTGCATATCCGGGGTTCAACAGCAGTTTGTTGTACATAAACTGGGTATAGTGGTGTTCCTGTTGAGCCCACAAGTGAGTTGCTGCTGCCAGCAAACATATGGTAAAAATGTTTTTTTTCATCGTTTATGGTTGTTCGTCTGCACCTGAAACGAAATTCGTTTCAGGTGCAGACAGGGTTGATTATCGGATGATTTCCACAAATCCTTTTTTGGTTGTTCCGCCTGCATTGGATGGTACAAAAATGTAATAGTACGTGCCATCAGGCAGCGGCTTGCCCTTTCCATTCAGGGTGCCGTCCCAACTGTTGTCATAATCTTTGGATTCATACACCTTGTCGCCCCATTGATTGTAAACCACCAGCGTACAAGGTTTTTCGAGCAGATCGATGCAGGGGATGGAAAATTTGTCGTGGTTGTTATCCCCATTCGGTGTGAAGGTATTCGGGATAAAGGAGCAATCTTCATCCTTTTGAAATATATACACCGTTGCCATTTGTTTGTCGCACAAGTTGCTGCAAATTCCTGAACAAAGCTGGTAGAAGAAACTGATCGCCTTGGTACCCGTATTGGCATCAAAAATGAATTTCCCATTTCCAATCGATCGCAGTCCATTGATCTGTTCGGGTTGGTAGGTAATTACACCAAAATCGCCGAAGGATAGATGGTCGTTGAGCAATACATTCAAGGTGTCTATTTGTCCGGGTT
Source organism: Bacteroidota bacterium (assembly GCA_018969455.1). GTDB lineage: Bacteria > Bacteroidota > Bacteroidia > Chitinophagales > Saprospiraceae > M3007. Next base: position 3,578 of record JAGWYI010000243.1, read on the forward strand.
GAATGTAGAAAGTATCGTTGATGGCATCGGGCGCCTGAACCAATTGAAGTCGCACGGTATCCACCTTCGTTTTGCAGCCATTTACTGCTGCAAAAACGGTGTACACATCATTTTCTTTACCAATCACAACATTGTACTGGTTTACCTGCAAGGTATCCTTGTTCCGAGGGCCATTCCAAATGTACACCGCGTCTTCAATTTCGGTGAGGGTAATAACTACCGTGCCTTCATTACAAATTGGAGAGGGGGTACTTACAGGATTCAAATTGGCCAGTGCTTTTACCTGTATGTCAACCTCGCACAGGGTGGTATTTCCGCTGCCATCGGTGGCAATATATTGTAAGGTTTGGTCGCCCAAAGGAAAAACATCTCCTGAAGTATTCCCGTCAGTTTGGGTTAGCTCGATGCTTAAACAGTTGTCGCTTGCCGACGGCGCCTCAAAACTGAGTTTTACCCCATCACAACTGGATACGGTATCGATGTTGCTTAAAAAACTGCTCGGATCAGAAAGAATTTGTCCACCGACATTAACTACAATCGGACCATCGGGGCAAATAACTACCGGAGGCACATCATCCACGATATTTACTACAAATGAAACAGTCACAGTATTCCCATCTGTATCTGTTGCCTTGTACACCACTGTTGTAGAGCCAGGCTGGAAGGTATCTCCCGGGTGGTAATTGGATTCTATTGTATCCAGGTTGCAAATGCCTACCACGATGGGTTCTAGCCACTGTACTTCCTGGGTACACCCTTGCAAAGTAATATCTTCGGGTATTTTGGTAAATCCGGGTGGAATACCAATCACATTCACAGAGAATGAACAGGTATCTACGTTGCCACTTTCATCGGTTGCGGTTATGGTAACAATGGTGACTCCCACGGGGAAAACGTCACCCGGGCGATAATCCGATGAGTCAATGACTACGCTGGAGCAATTGTCAACTGCGCTGGGGAAGGCCGTCCAGGCTGGAATTGCCGTACAGGGGTCTACATTTTGTAAAAGAAAATTGCTTGGGCAATTTGAAAAGGTTGGAGGTCTTTTTTCTTGAACACTTACATTAAATGAACAAGTGGCAGTATTGCCCGAACCGTCTTTTGCTGTGTATGTTACCACAGTTGAAGCCCCGGCGGGGAATGGTGTATTGGAAGCAGGCAAACTGCTTAAGCTGATGTTGGGGCAGTTATCGATGGCCAAAGGCGCCGGCCAATTTAAAATGGTATCACAATTAACCCCCGAAATCACTACCGAAATATCATTGGGACACCCGCTTAAGGTGGGAGGTGTTTTGTCTTCTACTTTTACCTTAAAAGAACAGAGCGCAACATTGAAGGAACTGTCGGTAGCATAATAATCTACTTGAGTTTCACCAATGGGAAACAGGGTATTGGGGTTGTACACATGAATGATGGTCAGGCTCGTTCCATCACATACATCATTGAAAATTGGAATGTCCCAGTTGACTGTAGCTCCACAGTTGTTGGGACTGGTAGATACAGAAATATCTGTTGGACATTTTACTACAGCGGGCGCATATTCATCCAATACGGTAATGGTAAAGGTACAGCTCGCAGTATTGCCAAAATCATCGGTAGCAGTGTAGCTTACCAGGGTAGTACCCACACAAAACAGGTCGTTGGGGGTGTAATTACCTGCTACGGCTACCACATTGTCGCAATTATCGCTTGCTACCGGAATTTGATATCCGCCTGGAACACAACATTCAAGGGAGTCGTGGGGCAAAACATAGCTGCCCGGACAGGTAATATTGGGTTTTTGAACATCTTTTACCGTAACGCTAAAGGAGCATAGGCTGCTATTCCCCTGCGCATCGGTTGCTGTGTAAATGACCTGCGTCGTTCCCACCTGAAATGCGGTATTGGGCTGTATGTTTGGCACTGGCGTAATCGGGTTGATGCCACAGGCATCAATGGCCAGCGGCGCTTGCCAGTTGACCACAGCGGAACAATTGGAGCCTTGGGCATTCACCGACTGATTGGCCGGACAATTGGATATAATCGGGGTGGAATTGGCTTGAACAGTAACCGTAAGCGAACAACTCGCGGATAATCCAACGTTGTCTGTCGCGGTATACGTAACCACCGAACTGCCAGCCTGAAACACATTGCTTGGGTGTGTACGAATTACCTGGGCTACACCGCTGCAGGCATCGCTCACCTGGGGCGAAGGTATATTTACAGTGGCTGTGCACGACCCCAGTGGCGCCGTAACAGAAATATTGCTCGGACAAACAATGGAAGGCGGACTTTGATCTACACTTTCAAAAAAACCGTTTTGCGTGCTAATGGGCACCGGATCGAGGGCGCTGTTGGCCGCGTCGAAAGGGCCGGTGAATGATATGGCAGATGAAGCATTGGCATCCAATACCGTAAATACGATGCAGAAAAAGTCGCCTCCGTTGGGAATATCGGGCCAGCCATTGGCATTTCCGCCAAAAAACTGGAGCAAACCTGTGGCTACATTGGCGTAACCGTTGAAGTTCCCGGAGGTCAAATTCAAACCTGGATATTGGTTGTTGGTGCCATTAAATTGCAACACAGCAGGATTCCAGGTTACAGAAAATTGAAGCCCAACAATGTCGGCAAAATCGGCTACATGTACGCAGGTGGTTACCTGGGATCCGGCAGCACTACAGTCGCTGGCCAGAGAATCCAATGCCAAAGATACCGGTGTCCCTGCATCTACCACAACCTGGAAGGAGCAGGTACTGCTGTTGCCTGCCTGGTCCATTGCCGTATACGTTACCGTGGTAGCGCCTGCATTGTATACCCCGTTGGCATTTCCTGGGCCACTGCCTGTAGTCAGCCCGGTGCGAACATAATTCAAACTGACAAGGCCGGAACAATTATCTGACAGCGTAATGGGCTGTAATCCATTTACTTGTGTCGACAAACTGCCAATTGGTGCATTGGCCAATACATTGGGCGGACATACCAGGGTGGGCGCTTGCGAATCCTGCACGCTTACCGAGCCGTTGATCCAGATGGCTGGAATTTCGGTGGGCAAACCACCCACGTTTTCATAAGCCTCGCGAA
>JAGWYI010000244.1 GCA_018969455.1 Bacteroidota bacterium
TTATGAAGGGGCAAAGGGTGCAAAAATTTGTTTTTTTATTTGCTTTGAGTATTTGTGCCTATTTAACCTATCAGGTATTAAACATAAAAGCCGAGAATATTGCCGATCTGGATGCGTATAAAATTTGGAAGGAAAAACCCAATCCGGAAGACCAGCCCGGTTATGTAATTGATGAAGGGGCCATTCCGTATGATGGGAAAGCCCCGGGGGTGCCCAAACAATACCCTCAACAAGAGGAGGAGGTAGTTGCAACCGATTTGACCGATTACAGCGACCGGCCTCGAGCCCCCAAATTGTCGCCCGCAAAAATTCCGCATCCTGGGAGATCAGACCATCCCAAACCAAACCCCAAACCCAAAATTGATGGTTGCGCCGCAATTAAAGGAAAAGCAGGATGGATGATTCAAGACAATGTGTTCAGCAACCGCGACCTCACGGAAAAACGCCTCAAGGTGCTGAAAATCGCAGGTATTCCTTGTGCCTATGCCGCCCAATCTTGCCTCCAAAGCAGCGCCGATGGCTATTTTATCTGGCTGGGCGACATTTTTACCGATGCAGAACAAGCCCGAAAAAAAATAAAAGAACTGGAAAAAACCATGCGTAAAGCCGGGCTTTTACGCGGGAGATTGCTTTTGCGCAAAATTTAGGCGCTTTAAAAGAGCACATTTTATTCTCTTTTTTACCTTTGCTTGCCTGCCACTGCCAAATTTTTGTTTTTTCTGTCGGAGACCCTTCGGCAGCCATTGTTCATCAACCCATTCATCTACAATGAGTCGTTTCCGTCCAGGTGTGCTCCACGGCGAGGAAGTCACCGAACTTTTAAACTATGCCAATGAACAGGATTTTGCCCTTCCGGCAGTTAATGTAATTGGCACCAATTCTGTAAACGCCGTGCTGGAAACGGCAGCAGCCGTAAACAGCCCGGTAATCATCCAGTTCTCCCACGGCGGCTCTGCTTTTTTTGCCGGAAAAGGGCTCTCCAACGAGGCGCAACGCGCTTCTATTCTGGGCGGCATTTCCGGCGCGCAACATGTGCATCAGGTGGCCGAGGCATACGGGGTTCCCGTTATTCTGCACACCGACCACTGTGCCCACAACATCATCGAATGGGTAGATGGCCTGCTGGATGCCGGAGAAAAATTTTTTGAAAAAAACGGATACCCGCTCTACAGCAGCCACATGCTCGACCTCTCTGAAGAGCCGCTGCACGAAAACCTCGAAATTTCAGCGCGCTACCTGGCCCGAATGGCCCAAATGAACATGACCCTCGAAATTGAACTCGGGGTGACCGGTGGCGAGGAAGACGGTGTCGACAATTCAGATGTCGATTCATCCCGCCTGTATACCCAGCCTGCTGAAGTGCTGGAAGCCTACGACGCCCTCTCTAAAGTCAGCCACCGCTTTACCATCGCTGCCGCATTCGGAAATGTACACGGCGTGTACAAACCCGGAAATGTAAAATTGCAACCGGTTATTCTGAAAAACAGCCAGGATTACATCCGGGAAAAACGCGGCCTGACCGCCAAAAGCCCGGTCAACTTCGTGTTTCACGGCGGATCCGGTTCCAGCCAGGAAGAAATCCGCGAGGCCATTTCCTATGGCGCGGTAAAAATGAACATTGATACCGATATGCAATGGGCATTTTGGGATGGTGTAAGAGGCTATTACGAAGCAAAAAAAGGGTACCTGCAAGGCCAAATCGGGAATCCTGAAGGCGCTGACAAACCCAATAAAAAATTCTATGATCCGCGGGTGTGGCTGCGCGAAGGGGAAAAAACATTTGTCGCGCGCTTGAAACAAGCTTTTGAAGATTTGAATTGCATCGGGAAAAACAGTTAATCGCTTTTTTTTGAAAACCTGGCAGCGAATCAAAATCGGGCATCGTTTTAAGATTGTTTTTGTAAAAAAACGACCCGGTTTGTCCTCCATGTGAAAGAGACAGATTCGATTTAAGCAGGTTTTTTAGTTGTTTTGTTTGTTGAAACGGCCGTTTTTTGGATTTTTTCCAGAAAATGGCCGTTTTTTTATTCGACTTATCCGGTAAAAAAGTATTTTTGACAAATCTTATTCTTTACGCCGCCAGATTTTGTGGATAACGATCATTATAAATCAGCGAAATCCATCCTGATTTATCCACAAAATCCGGCGAATCCTGGTATAAATTCCTGTTATGCGCTACCTACCCTTGTTTGTTCTATTGTTTTCTTGCGCTGCCCTGCGCGCGCAGAACCACCTGCCGGTGCTCGGCGGACTTGCGGCCAATGCAGATTGGAGCCAGCAATCCCTGCAATTGCAATTTGATGTTGCAGATGCAGATCAGGATCCACTTGAAATTGCAGTGTATTTTTCCAATAACGACGGAAAATCGTACGAAATTACGCCACAGGCGACCTGTACCGGTGATCTGGGCTTTCCCGTTTCACCCGGCGCCGGTAAAGTGGTGCTTTGCAACATCGGCGCCCTCGCAGGCGGCGCCGTCGGAAATTTCACCGTGCGCGTGGTGGCCCTCGACCGCAAAACACTCGACATCCAGGCGCTGGTGAATCGGGTAGACAGCACGCGGCTGCGTGCAGACCTGGCTTTTGTGGCTGGCATCCGACACCGCACTGCCGGACTCGCCCACTTGCAAGCCGTGCATGATACCATGGTGCAGCGTTTTCAGGATTACCGTTTGGCCACAGAAGATTTGAGCTGGGCCTATTCCGGTGGTTATACCGCCCGCAATGTAGCGGCCAGCAATCCGGGACTCCTGGCGCCCGATAGCGTGGTAATCGTGGATGCCCATTATGATTCTGTGTCGAACGGACCAGGCGCCGACGACAATGGCAGCGGAACGGTGGCGGTTTGGGAAATTGCACGGGTATTGCACCGCATTCCAGGCGCCAAAACCCTGCGCTGGATGGGTTTCGACCTGGAAGAATCCGGACTTTTGGGCAGCATCCGGTATGTAAGCAACAACATTCCGGCCAGTGAACACATCAAGTCGGTGTATAATTTTGAAATGATTGGCTATTACAGTGAAAAAGCCAACAGCCAAACCTTGCCAACGGGTTTCAATTTGCTCTTTCCGGATGCCTATAACGCTGTTTCAGGCCAGCAATTCAAAGGAAATTTTATCACCAATGTGGGAAATACGGCATCTGCCGGTCTATCTGCCTTGTTCGAAAAGGCCGCCCTGCAATATGTGCCCGGCTTGCGGGTGGTCACGGTAAATGTACCCGGCACCGGAACCATTGCTTCCGATCTGCGCCGAAGCGATCATGCGCCCTTCTGGGATGCCGGTTATCAGGCACTGATGCTTACCGATGGCGCCAATTTTCGGAATCCCAATTACCACAAGCCGGGCGATACCCTCGGTGTTTTGAATTTTACGTTTATGTCGAATGTAACCAAAGCCACTTTGGCGGCCATAGCGCAAAGTGCGGGTTTGTATTCCGGAGATCAGGCATTTGCCAAATTTCCCGGAACGGTGGGCGTCAGTGCGCCTTTGAATGATTGCAATATAAGCGTTTCCCATCAAAATGCCGGCTTGCTGGTGCGCACCGAAGCCTGCGCGCGCCCGCAGCTGCAACTCGAACTGTTTGATGCCGGCGGTCGCCGCGTTTTAAACCAAACCCTGCTGTTAAGCCCCCATGCGCAGTTGATTTTGCCGCTTCCGGAGCTTCCGGCAGGCCTGTATGTGGCACGCGTACGCGACGGGCAGGCTTTGCAACAATTCAAATTGATGTGGCCATAAAGCCTTTGAAAAGCTACAGGTTTCGGTGATGTGACCGTTTTTTTGCCCTGCAACATGCCTTTTTTCGCGGTAATTATACCAGGATTCGCCGGATTTTGTGGATAAATCAGGATGGATTTCGCTGATTTATAATGATTTAACAAGATCGTTATGCACAAAATCGGGCAGCGTAAAGTATAGTCCCGCTCTACCGAGTACTCGGAAGGAAAAAGCGCATGGTTTGGTTAAAAAAACGTGTCACATTAATCGGAAATATAATTTTTAAAAGCCTCTTAAGGCAAAAGTAATCCTGAAATATAGTTTTGGATGCGCGTTAACCTGACTTGATTCGATCAAGCTTGTATATTTGCCCCAGATATGCGGGTTTTTACCGATTTACAGCACTTGCCGGCGTTCCAAAACGCCGTATTAACCATTGGATCCTTCGACGGGGTGCATACCGGACACCAGTACATTTTGCAGCAGCTTCAAATGTTGGCCCGGCAACATAGCGGCGAGCAGGTCGTTATTACATTTGATCCCCACCCGCGTACGGTGTTGCGCCCCGGGGATGCCGATTTCAGATTGATCAGTACAACACAGGAAAAGATTGAACGTTTGCAGGCAGCAGGCGTTGATGATGTGGTGATTGTACCGTTTAACCTTGCATTTGCGCAGCTTTCGGCCCGGGAATATGTGGAGCAATTTTTGTTGGGACGTTTTCATCCGGCTTGTATTGTCATTGGGTACGACCACCGCTTTGGTCACAGTCGGGAAGGCGGCATCGATTTTTTGCGGGCATACGAACAGCAGGGATTCTTTCAACTGGTGGAAATACCGGCGCAAACAGTAGATGAAATTGCGGTCAGTTCCTCTAAAATCCGGAAGGCCCTGGAACGTTCCGATTTGCAATTGGCAAATAAATTGCTGGGTTATGCTTTTACGCTGAGCGGACAGGTGGTAAAAGGCAATCAGATCGGGCGTACCATCGGGTTTCCAACAGCCAACATCCGCGTGGAAGATCCCCATAAATTAATTTTGCCGGAAGGCATTTATGCGGCACGCACCGCAATTGAGGAGGGCCGCTTCGATGCCATGTTGTACATCGGAAAACGCCCGTCGGTGGAAACCACCCGGGAAACCGTAATCGAGGTCAATTTGCTGGATTTTACGGGAAATTTGTACGGAAGGTATATGTCGGTGCAGGTATTGGATTTTATCCGGGGAGATGAGAAATTTGCTGATTTGGCTGCTTTGCAGGCCCAAATAGCGCAAGACAAACTGAAGATTCAGGAAAAACTCAAAAGAATATAAGGGTGCAGGAAGAGCTCGTTATCGTCATATTGAATTACAACACGCGTGCGCATTTGGCGACCTACCTGCCTTCCGTGGTTCAACACAGCAAGGGGTACCGAATTGTATTGGTAGACAACGGTTCGCCCGATGATTCGGTGGAATATGCGCGCCGCCATTTTCCGGAGGTAGAATTGCTGGTTTTGCCACAAAATTACGGATTCGCAGCGGGCTACAACGAGGCATTAAAGCAGATTGAAGGCGCTATTTACCTGATGTTAAACTCTGATGTAGAGGTTACGGCCAACTGGATTGAGCCAGTGCTGGAACTCATGCGCCGGGACCCGGATGTGGCCATCGCCCAGCCCAAAATTCTGGCCTGGACGGATAAAACCCGTTTTGAGTACGCCGGCGCTGCCGGGGGCTGGATTGATGCCCTGGGATATCCTTTTTGCCGGGGGCGTATTTTCGGACATGTAGAGGAGGACAGGGGGCAGTATGATGCGGTACAGTCCTGTTTTTGGGCATCTGGAGCCGCTTTTTTCATCCGGGCCGAACTATACCACAATCTGGGCGGTTTCGATGGCGATTATTTTGCCCACAATGAAGAAATTGACCTTTGCTGGCGGGTGAAGCGGGCAGGATACAAGGTGGTTTGTGCGCCGCAATCCACCGTTTACCACCTTGGTGGCGGAACCCTGGAGTATGAAAGTCCGCGCAAAGTGTTTTTAAATTTCCGCAACAGTTTGTTTTCCCTGCTCAAAAACGCGCCTGCGGCGCAATTGTTTTTGCTCATACCGGCGCGTTTGCTCCTCGACGGGGTCGCGGCTTTGCGCTTTGCCTTGAAAGGCCAGTTCCGGGCCATCCGATCCATCTTGCAGGCCCACGGCTCGTTTTATCGCAATTTTAGCGCAACTTTGGAGAAACGGCGTCGTATTTATCAATTAATTGCCCAATATCGGATCGGGCCGGAAAACAAAGACGGCATATTCCGGGGCAGCATCGTTTTTCGGCACTATATCAGGCGCGTCAAGGAGTTTGGCCAACTCTTTTAAAGGGCGCTCACACATACCGGGCAAACGGCACTCCCGTTTGTCTGCATTCCAATGCCCGTAAAATGCGGTCGGCCACCTGTTCTGTTCGGCAAACGTAAATCCGGTATGCGGATGATTTTCGATGGCAATGGTGATTTGTGATCTTTTAATACAATGGTAGTAGATATTATGGTCAACTCCTATTGAATCGATTTCCTAAAATAATCCGCCAAAAACAGGGTAAATTCCCCAAATCATACATCTAAAATCCAATCGGCAATCGGCAATCCCTACCGCTCCAAAAATCCACCCTCCTAAATTGCCAACTATGATAATAATCCAGAAAAAGTGAATACGGGTAATACGAGGACTCCATTAAAAAGAATAATCGCTTTAATACCGGAGTATGAGGGAAACAAGGGTAGCGTAGGATCCGTTCTCGCAGGTATAGAAGGAATTGAAGTGCAAAAAAAGCGATGCAAACATTTCGCAGCTTGGGTAAATAAAATCCGCAAAATCCGGCGATTCCAGGTATAAATCAAAATGAATTTCACTGACCTGTAATCATCGT
>JAGWYI010000245.1 GCA_018969455.1 Bacteroidota bacterium
ATTGTTGCTTTGAAATTGACCAAATTGAGCCGTGAAAAAGCCGGTGAATTTTATGCGGTGCATGCCGAACGCCCTTTTTATGGCGAGTTGGTTGACTTTATGAGCAGCGGTCCGATTGTAGCGGCCGTGTTGGAAAAAGAAAACGCGGTAGAAGATTTCCGTACTTTGATTGGTGCGACGAATCCAGCGAATGCAGCAGAGGGTACCATTCGTGCAAAATACGCCACCAGCGTAGGAGAAAATGCCGTGCACGGTTCTGACAGCGATGAAAATGCAGCAATCGAAAGCGCCTTTCACTTTGGCGGCGTAGAAATGTTTTAAGGATTGCCGAAGATTCGGCAACAAGCCTGAGCGGATAAGTATGGGCCTTACGGCTTGACTTATCCGCTTTGTTTTCTCAAAGTAGGCGTGTTTTAAAAGCAGGTATTATTAATACATCATGAGTTTTCGACTCACGGTGCCAAATGGCGTTTCAAGCCGGCAAGTATAAAAGCCGGGTTCTCGTAAATCGGCACGGTGTAGTACCAAATGGTGTTCCCCGGAAGCGAATACACCGGTTTTGCAGCTAATTTCCCGACCCATGGCATCAAAAATGCGCAAGGCGATGTTGGCAAGTGCGGGAAGTCTGAACCACAATTGGGTCATTTCAATAAACGGATTGGGTGAGTTTTGGAGCAGTTCAACGCCGCCCTCCGATTTTGCAGGGGATTCCGGAACGCTCGAATCTTGAAGAATCATGTTGGTGCATCTATTGAATACGGTCACGGGTTTTGATTAAAGCGTGTGTGGCCGCATCCAAGTGTGTGAGTGAGATAATATACGGGTATTAAAACGATTATGACACTTTAATTCCAAATCTTGTGCCAGATTTTTTGAGGTTTTAATATTTATAACAAGCATTTGTCGAGGCGAAATTATACCAGGATTCGCCGGATTTTGTGGATAAATCAGGATGGATTTCGGTGATTTATAATGATTTATAAAGATCGTTATGCACAAAATCTGGCGGCGCAAAGTATTGAAATGCCAACACTTACCGAATAAAATCATTTGATTTTTTGCTCAAATATTCCCATTTTTGCCTGAAACAAGCGGACATAGCTCAGTTGGTAGAGCGCTGGCTTCCCAAGCCGAAGGTCGCGAGTTCGAGTCTCGTTGTCCGCTCCAGGTTAATGGACAGGGTTGTTCCCTGCACGATTTCGGGTAGGGTTCGTTTCAGTTTGAGCGAACATGGCATTATTGCTCAACCAAATAGATGCGCAAATGCAGGTGCTGGATGCCTTTCGCGAAGGTTTTTCCTTATCGGAGGCGCAAAAATTGAATGCTTTACCTGGTCGTCAGGATGTCGATTGATTTACGAAAGCATGGCCCATGGAGATGGGCCATACTTTTATAGAATCAGGGGACTTTACTTCCGATACGGCAGTGAGCTGGCATTTTTCCCGATTAATAAACCTTGTTTTTTACCCGATTCAACGGATGTTCGGAATTGATGACCTGCGTACAAACTGGAATTGGCGGCCTCATTTGCGGCATCCATAAAGGTAGAATAGGAACGTTCAGCGCCGTACATATCAATGCGATTCAAATTGGTTTTATCTGTAAATGGATAATTTGCGCCAAAAAGGTCGGTCAGGATTTGCGCCATGGTAAAGTACAATACCGCATTGGAGGAGGTGTATTCCGGGAATGCCGGTGTAGAAAGATAGGTAGAAAACGATGGATCTATTTGTGCGCGAATAAAGGTGATGGGGCGCATCAGATCATACTGGAATTTGGTTTTCCAGCAGGAAACATAGGCATCGTGCAAGGAAAGGCCCATTTTGGAGTAGGCTTCTGCTGAAAGCGCCAGGGTCGCATCCGTTTCTTTTAACACTTGTTTGAGGATATTCATCGCATGTCCGGCGCTGGTGGCAGTAATACCGGGTTCATCGAACCAGAAATCGATGATGTTTTTTTGTTCCTGGGTTATGCTTGTTTTAAGTGTATAAACATCAAGCGCTTGGGCATAAAATACCGAGATGGGGGATACGGAGTAGGTAGGGTGGGGATCTACGAGCAAATTGCTGTTGGCTGAGTTAAAGGCTCGCACGCCGCCCCAGTAGGGTTGCAAAGGAATGGACTGATAGTTGGGCGGGGTTGGTTTCCAGGCGCCGTTAAAATTTTGAACATTAAACGTTGCGGGGTAATTTTTGCTGTACGCTTCGTCCTGGTTGTCACTTTTTGCATACTTGTATACGCCTGAGCCGGCATGATCGCCCAATTCTTTGGAGCGATTGAATACGTCGTCCGAGATAGACTTTTTGAAGGTGGCCTCATAATTGTCTTCCAGGTCGGAGATCAGTTTTTTATTTTGTTCGCTGGCTGTTTTAAACAGGTTGGTAAGCATGAGGGCCATGGCGCGATTGGCACAAACACCCCAATGATATTCGAGACCCAAAGCAGGTTCTGGAACGGATCCTGGCAAAAAATTGGTCAGTTCACCTTGCAAGGTTTTGTATTCTTCCATGCCACCCACAACAGATTCATAAAGCGCCAGGGAGGTGTAGGCCAATGCACGTGCTGCCACAGGCCCTGTAAAACCGGGTGTTTCCTGAATAAGTTTAAATTCCAGATCAAACCAATCGTGTGCAACTTTCGCGTTAACATCGGCTGTTTTTAGAAAAACAGGGTGCGACGCGCCGTCAGGTTTGCAGGCATGGAAAAACAATAAGCCCAAAATGAGCAAAAAAGGCGATAAAAATCGATTCATGAGATGATGCGGTTGAGATGAATTAAGCGGGTCTTTTTTTAGCCCAAAAATAGTAAAATTTAATCGGTAAAAGAACATATACATGCTGTCAACTTTTATTCCAAAACGAACGACCAATACCGATAAAATACAGACATGTGTCGAAATATGTCCTAAAAAAGATCATTTGCAACAGAATCGGCACTTGGATGGATGGGTTAAGTAAAGGATTGCGGATATTTGCTGTTTCATTTAAGGAGCACCACATTTCCCTAAACTTTTCATCTCACAACAATTCTTTTGAACTATGAAACTTCCTTTTTGGCTCTTGCTGTTGTTGCCGGCCCTGGGATTACAAGCCCAGGCAGATACCAGCAATGTGTATAAAATTAATTTAGTGCCCGGAAAGATCAAACGTCCGTACGAACTGACCGATCCAACGCCTTTTATGGAAACCATCAAGGCATCCGACTTAAAATCATTGCTGGATGTGTTGGCGTCCAAGGAGATGCAGGGACGCGAAACAGGCGAGCCCGGACAGCGCAAAGCCGCTGATTTCATTGCTCAACAATTTAAAGATGCCGGAATTCCCCCTCAGGGAGACCGCAATACGTATTTTCAAAAAATCGTATTGGCCAACGAAAGCTGGTCGAATTTGAGCCTCAAAGTAGAGGGGGTCGAGTTTAAAAACAAAGTGGATTTCTATGTTTTGCCTGCTTACAATCCCAATACGCCTGAAATGAACCTGAAAGAAATTGTATTTGTGGGTTACGGCATTGAAGACCCCAAATACAACGATTATGCGAAGGCCGATGTAAAAGGGAAGGCTGTGCTCTTTTATGATGGAGAACCGCTGAATGACGACGGTAAGTCCAAAATTACCGGGGAAATGTATCGCTCCGATTGGGCTTTAAACTGGCAAAAAAAGGTAAAATTGGCCAAAGAAAAAGGGGCCACCCTGGTTTTTATTCTGGATCCCAAAATAAGTGATAACCTGAAAAGCAAGCGTCGGGCCATTGGTGCAGGCGGTTGGAAGCCGGTAGCTGAGGGCGGCGAGAAAAAAGCATCTGAATACATTAACAACCTGTTTGTATCCCCTGCGCTCGCACAGGCACTTCTGGGCGACAAGGCCGGAAAAGTGTTGGAAACTGTTGCAGTAAGCGGAACAGAGTCTTTTAAGCCCTCGAAAGTAAAAACAAAAATTGAACTCAAAATGGCCAAGGAAAGTACCACCCTGGTCGGATCAAATGTATTGGCGGTTATTGAAGGCATCGATCCGCAACTTAAAAAAGAATATGTATTTGTTACAGCCCATTACGATCATTTGGGTTCGCCCGATAGCACTGTTGTTTATTACGGCGCCGATGATAATGCCTCGGGTAGTTCGGGTGTTATTGAAATAGCCCGTGCCTTTCAAGAAGCGCGAAAGCAAGGTGTTGGGCCAAAACGAACCGTGGTTTGTATGTTGGTGAGTGGAGAAGAAAAAGGATTGCTCGGCTCAAAATACTACACCGAATTCCCGATGTTCCCTCTTGATAAAACAATTGTGGATGTAAATATCGATATGATCGGTCGGGTAGATGAACCCCATAAAAACAATCCCAATTATGTGTATGTTATTGGTTCAGATCGTTTGAGCCCCGAATTGCATCAAATCAATGAAAGGGTAAATACGGAATACACCAAAATGGAGTTGAACTATAAGTACAATGCCAAGGACGACCCCAACCATTATTACGAACGCAGCGACCACTACAATTTTGCAGAAAAGGGCATTCCTGCCATTTTTTATTTCAATGGAACGCATGCCGATTACCACCGCCCGACGGATACGCCCGACAAAATCAATTTTGATGCACTTGCCAAACGTGCACAACTGGCGTTTCTCACAGCCTGGGAAGTGGCTGACCGCCCTTCGCGACTGTCTATTGAAAAGAAATAAAACCCTGTTGGTCGCTTTTTCCCTCGAATCCCGGATTTTGATTGTCTTCAAAATCCGGGATTTTTGGTGCGCCCGGCATGGGCGCTAACTTGGCGGTGAAAGTCCGCTACACGCTTGGCAGCGAGGAGTGTTAGCCAAAGGCAAGGGTGTCCATCGCGAGATGGGATCTGAAGGAAGCTGGCGGCAAAATCCCGACCTGACGAACAGAAACCACATATAAGGCCATGATGCGCGGGCGAGTTTGCCAAACAAAACGAAGCCCTACCGCTGCCCGGAGCGCATGGTGGTAAATGTGGCAGGTACATGGGACGAAGGTTAGCGTTCTTACCCGGGGAGATCTGCGCCAGCCGGCGGCGGAAACGCGAGCGAGTGTTGAAGCAAAGGCGGCAGAAGTCAGCAGAGGTCATAGTACCGAAATTTTTTTTTGAGGGAAGGACCGAACATTAAGGTAAGCAGTTGAACCACAAGACTTGGGCGCTGGTGCAAAGACAGCCAAACCGTCTTTTTTTTTTGGGGGGGGGGACGGGACTTCTGCCGGAGGTAAGGACGGAATCTGGAGATAAGGCAGGAGAGTTGATCCAGCGACTGCATCCGGGAAAGACTGCAAATGACGAACAAACATTAAGGGTTAATTATGGTGACACTGGAAAACATCATTGATGAACGAAACCTAATGATTGCCTGCGGACAGGTGATGAGCAACAACGGCGCACCCGGCATAGATGGGATGAAGGCGGAAGAATTGTTCAAATACCTGATTGGGCACTGGAAGGATCTTCAACAATCGTTGTTGGAAGGGAAGTACCGTCCCGAAGCGGTTAGACGGGTAGAAATACCCAAACCGAACGGAGGCGTGAGGCAACTGGGGATTCCGACAGTGATAGACAGAATGCTTCAACAGGCGATAGCCCAGGAATTAGACAAGGAATTCGATGCGACGTTTTCGGAGACGAGTTACGGATTTAGAAAAGCACGATCAGCACACCAAGCGCTGGACAAAGCGATTGAATATCTAAACGAGGGCCGAACATACATCGTTGAGATAGACTTGGAAAAGTTCTTTGACCGGGTCAATCATGATAAGTTGATGTATCTGCTAAGCAGGCGCATTGAAGACAAGCGAGTGCTACGGCTCATACGCCGCTACTTAGAAAGTGGTGTAATGGAAAACGGGGTAATCGTTCGGAACAACGAAGGTACCCCACAAGGGGGCCCACTGAGCCCGATCTTGTCGAACATCATGCTGGACGAACTGGACAAGGAACTTGAAAGCCGGGGCCATAAGTTTGTGCGTTATGCAGATGACATAAGCATCTTCAGCAGTAGCCAAAGAGGAGCGGAACGAATCCTGTCCAGTATAACAGACTGGCTGGAACGGCGACTGAAACTGAAGGTTAACCGCGAGAAGAGCGGCATCCGCCGTCCATCGGACGGAAACCTGCTGGGTTTTGGGTTCTGGCATGGCAAAGGTGGAGAGATAAGTCCCCGCATCAGCACAAAATCCTACACTCGACTGAAAGAGAAAGTAAAACGTCTCACAAGTCGAAGTTGGCCGGTCAGTATGGAAGAACGGCTGCTGAAACTATCACAAGTTACAAACGGATGGATAAACTACTTCTACAAGGCAAACGCAAGACAGCACCTGATTCGATTGGACAAATGGATTCAAGCCCGACTGCGGATGTGCATCTGGAAGCAATGGAAGAAAGTCCGAACCCGCGTGAACAACCTTCGGAAACTGGGGGCAACTCAACAGAAAGCCTATGAATGGGGCAACACCCGCAAAGGCTACTGGCGAACGGCGCACAGCCCAATTCTCCAAACGACCATCACCACAGTACGCTTAAAACAAAAGGGGTATGCACCGCTTATGGATACATACACCCTTCGTCGTAAAACTTTAATGAACCGCCGTGATACGAG
>JAGWYI010000246.1 GCA_018969455.1 Bacteroidota bacterium
GATAAAATGCTGTTGATTGGGGGAGAAGGGCTGTCGTGGCAACAATTTTTAGGGATGGATATAGACCAGATTTTTTAACAAATAACACTATTTTTGCACCCGTCATGCCATGGTTTGGTATTACCCAAGGGCGCAATGCGTATCCATGGAAATTTAATTTTTCTCCCTAATCCGTAAGTTGCGGAAAAACGTTCCCAAAGGCGATTTCCAAGTACAACTCATTCACTTTTTTTATATCATGACAAACACCAGTACGCATCCGACTGCCCTTCCTAGGGAGGCGCGGCAACAATTCATTATTGAATCCTTTACCAAAAATTACAGCGATCTGATGACGGGAGATCCAGGCGCCTGGCGCGGGAAATTCCGGAAAATGGCTGAAACGCCTTTCGCCTTTTATCGGGGCAGTGCGGCCTTGTTTTATGCCGATGTATGCCATGATCAGGATCCTTTTTTGAACGAAAAAACCAGTCGTGTATGGATTCAGGGAGACATGCATGCCGAAAATTTCGGCACCTACATGAATGGCAAGGGCCTTCTGATTTTCGATGTAAATGATTTTGATGAAGCGTATGTAGCGCCTTTCAACTGGGATGTAAAGCGTTTTTGTGCATCCTTGGCCTTGTTGGGTTATCAAAAGGCCTTGAGCGACGCCGAAATTTCTAAAATTGTGGCCCAGGGAGCCTCTGCCTATGCCCGTCAAATTGCCCGTTTTGCTGCCGGCGACGACAAAAATTTCGCCCTCTCGCTCGACAACACCAAAGGGCCGCTGCTCCAGGTGTTGCGCAACGCCCGTACCCGCACCCGCGTAGGCCTGCTCGATGCCGAAACTGACATCATCGACGGCGACCGCCGCTACAAAACCAATAAAACCATTACTCCGGTGGATGCCGCTACCCGCAAAAAGGTGGAAGCCGCCCTCGAGGAATACTACAACACCATCCCGAGCCGCAAACGCCGCTCCCGGCTTACCTACGAAATCAAGGATGTTGCCCTGCGCCGGGGACTCGGCATCGGCAGCGCCGGCCTCACGATTTACAGCGTTTTGATGGAAGGTGATACACAAGCGCTTGAAAATGACTTGATTATTTCCATGAAAATCGCACGCCCATCCGCTGCGAGCGCGTATGTAAACGAACCCGATATAAAGGCTTATTTCAAAAGCGAAGGGCATCGCACCGCAGTTTCCCAGCGCGCCCTGCAAGCCAATGCAGATCCTTATCTGGGATACACCACAGTAGACGGACATTCGATGTTTGTAACCGAAATTTCGCCTTATACCGCCGACCTCGAATGGGACGACATCAACGACCTTGATGATATCCTGGAAGTGGTGGATGGCCTGGGCGCCTGCATTGCCAAAATCCACTGTTGCTCCGACGACGACAGCGACCAAACCTTGATCGATTATTCCATTGAAGAAGCCATCAATGGCGTGTTGGACGGCCGCGAAGCCGAATATGTGGAATACATGACCAATTTCGGGATACAGTATGCTGAACGCGTACGCGAAGACTATTTGATCTTCATCGATGCCTTCCGCAATCATTTGATTGGCGGAATATAATCGAAAAATACAAAAACGTAGCCAAAAAGACTGTATTTGGTTTTGATGGGCATTGATTTTTAATAGTTTACATTGAAAATCATGCACAAAGGCAAAACAGGATGAAGGATAAACAAAAGGCGCAGGGACCAAAGTCACCTGCGCCTTCCTGCAATAAAATGCCTCTTTTATTGCGAAATTTTCAATTTACAATTCACCTGCTGAATCCGGATGGTGTCGGGGAATTTAAGTCCGATATCGGGATGCAGAAAATTGGGTATAAATTTGGCGTCCAAATCGGCAGTAAGAATGCCCTGTGGTACATCATGCGCCGTAATCCGGATAAAATTGGTATGAATTGTATCCAAATGATAAGAGCCTGCAACCGCATCACCACCTAAAACAACATGGATGAAGGCATAGGGCAAATTGTTTTGAACCCCTTTGTTATCAAGGACTTGCGTAGTGAACGATTCGCTGAGGTTGTTGAAGGATACCACCAAATCTGTGGATTGACCTAAATTGAGTTTTGCCCAGAAACTGTACTGATTGTCCTGATTTTTATGCAGCTCATAATCAAAATCAGTGCTTACCTGATTGTAATTCAAAGAAACCGTATTTGCTGCTGGGGGTGTTGGGGTAGGCGCAATTGGTTCATTTTTACAGGCCCAAAAGGCAGAAAGCAAGAGGAGGGGAAAAATGAGGTGGTGTTTCATAAAATATTTTTTTGGTTGTAAGGAGTGCTGCCAGGATGACAGCTTGCAGGTTGGTGCTGCAAACCGGTTCCCCATTTTTTCTGGCATATGGCCATAATAAAATTGAACCTTGCATACAGCTATGCAAAGTTATCTGAAAAAAAGCACCATGAAAACAAAAAACGCTGAATTGCTGGTTTTGTACAACGGTTTAGTCGGAACTTGTCTGTGCCGTGCGCGCTGTAAAAACCCCATTCTCCGGATAATGAGCGATTTCGGCCAAAACCTGGATGACAAATTTGAACAAATTGCGCATGTCCGTCTGAGGTGGAATGTAAATGGTGGTCCATTGCAAACCCAAAAAACGTTGATCCTTGTCCAGGCGCCAACCTTCTGGCAGTTGAATTTGCCCTTCCTGTAAAATATGCTCGAAACAATCCTGTTTTTTATAGAAAAAAGACAACAAACAAAGCGTGGTATTGGTTTGTTGAAACCCTGGCGATTCCAAAATGGCCCGGGTTTGGGTGTTTGCGCCCAGCCACGCCCATTTATACAGGCGGGCAGGCGCAATGCTCATTCGCAAATCTCCAGCGGTAATGCCCTGTTCTTTTTGGTTGAATAGTTCCAAAACAGGTTGCATATGGGTTTCATCGAAGGTGCATGCGCTTTTCTGATGGGTAAAAAACCGAAATATCCGCGTTCCGGTGAATAATAGGGTTAAAACCACCAGCGGAATTAAAGTGTTATATAAAATGTCGCTTGACATAAAGCGCGTGGTAAAATTGGAAGATTGATTTCGGATTAAAATTTTACCCGAAGTATGAATCCTGCAAAATTACCGCTGCCAATTGGTCTGGGGTGTGAAGAATTGGTAAACTTTTGGGGCAAAGAACTCGCATTTTACATAACTAAACTTAACACTACGGTCATTTTTCCATTTTCTGAACCAGCAGGATTTGTTTACGCAAAGTATCGCGGGCGTCCTTCTGATCCCAATCGGGCGCTGTTCCCTCCGAATTGGTTAATATCCAATACTGTAAAAGGGCATAATCACATATCCGCCATGTTTGCAGCGGATATTGCGGATACAATCGGGCCCATTCCGATGCAGTTACGCCGTTTTCACCCACCAAATTTTCCATTTTCATCAATTCCAACAATACCGGTACTGCCCAGATTTGTCGAATACCTGCCATTTCCCGGAAAATAAGGAGCGATACCGTTTTTTCAGGATCTTGTCGAAATCGGCTATACCGCTCTGTGGCCACTACATCCGCCAATACCAGGTAAGGAATATCTGATTTTGCATTTTTTAATATATACCAAACACAATCATATGCCGATTCGGGCATACATCGAAAATCGTATAAACTATGCAAACAAGTTTCAAGTGCAATGTCTTCTCCCAGGGCTTTTATTATGTTGGCGATGTAAACATTGGGCTTGCAGGATGTGCTATGTTCCTGAAAATACCTGCGTAAATGATTCCGGGCGTGCAAGGTATCCCCGAATTTCGCCAAATTGACGGCAGTTTGGATGAGGGAGCCGCTTTGGTTGAATGGGGTGTTGCGTAAATAGTAATCAATTGCCTCCGTTTTCGATTTTCCTTGAACCGCTCCATACCAGGCTTTTATTTGTTCATATAATTGAAACCGTTCCAGTTCGCTTGAATTGGAAAGCAAGGCTTTGGGAAAAACGGTGTTGCTGAAAAAGTAAATTCCGCTTACTTTTTCAAGGGTTTTGATGGCAATGTCGGACACACAATAGTATGCTAAAGGCGCCAAAGGGTCTTCCGACGATTGGATGAGCCGCGTTGCTGCATTTTCCCGTACCAATGCGATTAAAGCAGCGGTGTACCCCGGACCTAATTTCGTTAAGTCCTCTACAAGCCCGGTAAGATTGTCTTTGGTACCGGCTTTTAAACAGTTTTCAATTCTAAGATGCACCAATTGGGAGGATTGATGGGGTTTTTCAAACGCTATGGCAGATTCAATCTTTTCCAATTCAATCTTTTTAGAAGGCTGCCACCTTTGGATGGAATCCGCAATTTGATTCCAGCTACAACCTGCGCGAATCAAACGAGGTACATAATTCAATGTATCCAGATAAGATTCCTGTGAATAGGAAGCGATATAACTGAGCATTAAAAGAATAAGTATCAGGTTTGATTTCATTTCATATCAGGATTTGCCGGATTTTGTAGATAAATCAGGATGAATTTCGCTGATTTAGAATCATTTATAAAGATCGTTATGCACAAATTCTGGCGGCGTGTGGGAAGGATGTTTAAAGGTGTTTTGCCCAAAACGAAATTTGATATGCCAATAAGATACAGCCCAAACCCCTAAGGTTGCCTACCAAACAGGAGTTCATTCTTTATTTTTTTTAATTAAAACCAAAATGTACCCGACAAACGTACATAACTAAAGAGAGCGTGGCAGGGATTTTCCACTGGTATTCGTTTTTTTAAGGGTGATTTTTTTTCTCGCCGCCCCCCTCAACAAGGTGGGGCGGTTTTTTTATTGCCTTTTTGGCAGTTTGGGGCTTTTCATACAACCCAAATCCGCATTTTTGCACCCATGCTTTATCTGAGATCATCAGGCGACCCTTTGCCCATTTGGCTCCAATTTGTTTGATATGAAAAAAAATGTTTTGTTGTTTGGCCTTTTTATTGGCCTCGCATGGATGTTTACCAATTGCGCAAAAGACGGATGTGAATCTACCGTTTGGTACGCCGACGCCGATGGTGACGGCTTGGGAAACAAACTGGAAACTACAAGCGGTTGTGACCGACCCAGTAAATACACGGGCAACAGTTCCGACATAGATGACAACAATAAAGAAGTTGGCGATGAAAAAGATATGGCAGTTGCCGTAAAACGAAGTACCCAAACCCGTAAGGTGTACGCACCAACCAAGTACCTTAGTGCCAATTCTTTTAAGCAGCACGATCCTCGTATTCCCGATGGCGTCAATGCTTATATTCAAGCCATTCAAAGCGGGCAACTTTCTGGTGATTCGCTGGAAATCCGGCGAATATTCCAGGACAGCAACATAGTGGTTATGCATTCCCGCCTGATCCTCAACCCTACTACCAGTTGGGTCGAATTTAACGTTTTCCGACTCGAAAATGGTTCCATCGTGGAACATTGGAACAACCGCAGTCCTATGGTTGATGATATGGACAGCACCACCCAATTCAATGGTGTAACCCGAATTTCAGCCTCTGTTTCCACCAGCGCCACCAAAAAACTAATCGCCCAGGCCGCAGATGAACTATTTATTAAAGGTAACTGGAGCAAGGTGGGGAATTATTTTGATTTAAGTAAATTTGCGCAACATCGAACCGGGTGGGGGGGGAATGGCGCCGCATTCCGCGATTCAGTAGCCCTCATCCCCGATGGAACCCCTTATTACCAAAGCATCAAATTCCTGTATGCCAAAGGCGATTTTGCCCTTCTAATGTCGGAAGGCTACCCCGACCCAAATGGAAGCAGTGGCTTGCCAACTGCACATTTTGATCTATTTCGGGTATCAAACAACAAAATCGTAGAGCACTGGGACGTGGTGGAAGAAATTTTGCCAGCAAGCCAATGGGCAAATTCAAATGGAAAATGGTAAGAACCCGGAAACGGATTCCAAACAATACAGCAGCAGGAGACCGCCATTTGTCATCAATTTAACGACCTTATGCATATTTTAACTACCATCCTGCTTGTTTTGCTGGGCCTCATCGCCCTTTTTCTCCTTGCTGCGTTTTTTATGAAAAAAACCTATTCGGTTGAACGCAGTATTTTGATCCAAAAACCGGTTTCTGAAGTGTTCGATTACATCAAATTGCTGAAAAATCAGAACAACTACGCTACCTGGAACAGCCTGGATCCCGATATGAAACAAACGTATTCCGGTACCGATGGCACACCCGGCTTTGTTTCCGCCTGGGAAAGTAACAACAAGAAAGTCGGCGCCGGCGAACAAGAAATCAAGACCGTAATTGACGGCGCCGGAATCGAAACAGAACTGCGTTTCCTCAAACCCTTCGAAGGCGTGGCCCAATCTTCCCTGCTGGCTAAAGCTGTAACGGATCAGCAAGCCCAGGTCGTATGGCGCCTCGACAGCGCCATGAAATACCCCATGAATTTCTTGCTCCTGTTTATGAATATGGACCAGCTGATTGGAAAGGACTTTGAAGCAGGCCTCCAAAAATTGAAAGAATTGCTCGAAAAGGCCTGATATTAAGCCTGAA
>JAGWYI010000247.1 GCA_018969455.1 Bacteroidota bacterium
GATTTTTATAAATCATTATAAATCAGCGAAATCCATCCTGATTTATCCACAAAATCCGGCAAATCCCGGTAAAAAAACTGAAATATACTGTGCAAAGGTGCTTTAAATACCTGGTATGGCAAGTCTAATTTTTTGGGAAAGTCAATTGCCGCAAGATTGTTTGTCCTAGCGGAACGAGTATTACATCTTCTATTTTTCCTTGACTTGTGTTTTTCAAACGCAATTCGATGGTTCCGTTGTCGTATCGGGCTTTGTGATCGGGAATAAAAGCGTAACGATCTGAAGAAAGCGGAGAATATAGCAAATCCTGGTATCCGGGGGCGTATTTTTTGCCTTTTTGTTCTTCGGCCGCAATAGGACTGGCGTATAGGAGGGGGCCATACTGAAAGAAGCAGGCAGCGTTGGCATCGGTTTTTACTTCAATCCGGGTTTCAAAACGGATGTTCAAATGGTCGGTGGTTTGAAATGTGCGTTCCACGAGGATATAACCCCCAGATCTTGTGTAGGTACTGGAGCACTGCACGGATGTCGCCCAGTCGGGTACCCGGATTTTCAGGCGCAGGGTGGCGGGTTTTTCCAGGTAAATGGCGTATTTCAGGGCATTTTCGAAGGGGTAATTGGAGGATTGTTCAAGGCGAATTTTTTGGCCGGAAACTGTGGTTTGCAATACATTGGGCATGTGCAGGCAGGCAACCAGGGTGTGATCGTCTTCCTGCATCCAGGCATACTGAACAAAATAGCTTGCGATGCGTCCGGCATTGGGATTGCAGCACACGGCGACATCCTGATGTGCGGGGGAGTATTTATAGCGGGTTTGGTTGTGTCCGGGTTCGACTTCCCCGTTTTTCAAGCCCTTCATTTCGAAGGAGTTGTCTGTTTTTAAATAGGCGATGCAGGAGGCTTCGGGGTGCCGGGCGCCCATGGCAGCGTTGTAGAATGTATGTTCGATGGCATCCCCATATTCGGCTTGTCCGGTTTTTTGCATCAGCAGGCCATAGCTATGCATGAGTTCCTGCAAGGAGCAGAATTCATAACCGGTATGGGTAGCATCGGCTTCACGTTCGGCGATCCATTCATCGCCGATGGCTCCGCCTGCGGGCGAGATTACTTTTTGAATGCGTAACTCATAGGTATGGAGGGCATTGAGCAATTGTTGGTCTGGAGAAGCAAATGCCGCCACGGCCAGTGCGCGCAAGTGCTCGAAAGTATGCACGCCATGGCTTTTTAGCTTATAAGCTGGATTCAGGATGTTTTGGAGTTGTGCATCGCATTCAGACTGGTAGTGTTTGGCGTAATCGAGAAAAAGGAATCGGGCGTAATCGAGGTATGCTTTATTGGAACTGTGCAGGTACATTTGGTCGAGCACATCATTAAATGTAAGTCCATGTCCGACGCCTCCATTGTATGCCGTTCCGGTATTAAAAGGTTCGGATTGAAAGATGGGGTAATTTTGCATTACATTATCCACGGCGCGCTGGATGGCGTGCCATACCAGGGTATCGCCGGTGGCCTCGTAATAGGTGAGCAGTGCCCGGTACAAAGTAGTTTTAGCCCAAAGTTCTCCGTTTTCACTGGTGAATCGGTATCTCAAATCGGGGGCATAGATACCCAGATAGCCATCGGCGTCTTGCGTTGCAAGTATTTGATTTACAAATTGTTGCGCCTTTAATTTTCCGGCTTCATCCTGCAGGAGGAAGGCATGTCGGATGTACCCGTCCCACCAGTTGGATTGCGTTTCGGAGTTCCACCATTTGTATTGTTCGTTGCCAGCTGCATCGCCGGCTTTCAGGTTGCCTAAGTCTTTGTCGGGGCTCCCTTTTCGAAGGCGGCCGTTGCCATAAATAGGGTCGTGTATCAAATCCGGCACCAGTTCGTCCAGGTGTCCGACAAATCCGTCGAAGTCACGGCGCATTTGGGTTTTCAGCCAGCCAGCGGGTTCTATGTTGCCGAAGGGCAAAGGTTTGAAACTTTGCGGAAGGGGTTGTGCGAGGGCAGAACCGGAAAAGAGCAACATGGGCAGTAGTTTTTTCATGGCGGGGCGCGGGAGATAAAAGAAAAGGGTATGCAAATTTAACAGGGTAAATGCAAAAATTACGGATTTTGTTAAATAAAAAAAATGAATCAGATGTTACCAGGCGTTGAATGGGCATTTTTGTTGTTTTCGCAAAAAACGGATAACTTTGAATCCGAAATTGCTACCAATGATTGATTATACCGAAAAAATACTCAATTCTCCCGATGCGCCACAGCAGATAGAGGCCTTAAACAAAGCCTGGCACGAAGAGCAGCAACGTCGGCTTGAATTTCGAAACTGGATCACGCCGGGGGTAAAGGCCGAGTTCATCAATGGTGAAGTGATATTGCATTCACCTGTAAAGCACAGGCATTGGAGAACGACGGATTTATTGTCGCGTTTGGCCAGCATTTATGTTGGATTGCGAAAATTGGGAACCATAGGCACTGAAAAAGTATTGGTTGGCCTTTCCCGAAACGACTATGAGCCGGATTTGGTGTTTTTCAAAAAAGAAAAGGCAGAAAAATTTACAGACGACCAGATGATATTCCCCGCTCCTGATTTTGTGGTGGAAATTTTATCGGGCAAAACAGCATCTAGGGATCGAGGCGTAAAGAAAAGCGATTATGCCGCCCACGGCGTTCAGGAGTACTGGATCATTGATCCGCTCAGCCAGTTTGTAGAACAGTACCTGTTGGAAGCGCCTGAGGATAAAAAATACGGCCCGGCGCGGGTGCATGCGGTTTACGATCAAATAGAAAGCCGGGCAATCGAAGGGTTTTCCATCCCGGTTGCCGCGTTGTTTGTGGATTCCACCAATTTGGAGGTCATTCAGCAATGGATGAAATCATTTTCAGATTAATATATGTAATAAAACATGGCAGCAGCATCGAAGGGAAGAAATACGACAATTGATTGCTCCATACTTTATGCAAAAAGCAATTGAAGAAGCCGACCGCGTAACAGCACATTGGACAGATGAAGATTTTGGTAAACTCCTTCATTTGCACGAAAGAACGCCGTTGATGGTGGCGTAGGAAAATAAAAAAAGGCCCGAAACCTGCTTACATCGCGTTTCGAGCCTTTTTGTATGTCAGAATTTATTTTTAGCGTCTTCCGCCGCCGCCGCCTTTGCGGTCGTCGCGGCCTCCGCCACGGCGGTCGTCGCGTCCGCCGCCGCGTCCGCCGCGATCGCCGCCGCGGTCACCGCCGCCGCGTTGGGCGCGTGCTGCGTTTTCTTCGTCGGTTGGCATGGTTCCGTCTGCTTTTGGCAGAATGGCCCGGCGTGAAAGTTTCATTTTGCCCGTTTTCGGATCAATGTCGAGCAGTTTGAAGGTAATTTTGTCGCCTACTTTCAGAACGTCTTCTACTTTTTCGACGCGGGTATGCTGGATTTCGGAGACGTGCATGAGGCCGGTTTTTCCGCGGAATTTGATGAAAGCGCCGTATTCGGCGAGTTCTTCCACTTCACCTTCAAATACGTCGCCTACTGCAGGGATGAATACGATTTCCTGAATTCGGCCGTAAGCCAGATCGAGTGCTTCTTTCCCGGGGCCGAAGATGGAAACAATGCCGCCGATTTCGTCTTCATCGATGCTGATGGTGGTACCGGAAACCGCCTGAATTTCCTGAATGATTTTGCCGCCTGGTCCGATAACTGCACCAATGAGCGTTTTCGGTATCCGGAATTCCACCACGCGCGGGGCGTGTGGTTTCAATTCAGGGCGGGATTCTGCGATGGCTTTAGCCATTTCATTGAGGATGTGGATACGGCCTTCGCGTGCTTGCAGGAGTGCTTTTTCGAGCAATTCGTAGGGCATACCGTCAATCTTGATGTCCATTTGGGTGCCGGTGATGCCTTTTGCGGTACCGGTTACTTTAAAATCCATGTCACCGAGTGCATCTTCATCTCCCAGGATGTCGGACAAAATGGCGACGCGGCCTTTTTCATCGGCGATTGCGCCCATGGCGATGCCTGCGATTGGCGCCGAGATCGGCACGCCGCCGTCGAACAGGGCAAGGGAGCCAGCGCAGACCGTAGCCATGGAAGAGGAGCCATTGGATTCGAGGATATCAGAGACCAGGCGGATGGTATAGGGAAAATCTTCGGGCAGAACCTTGCGGATAGACCGCGCGGCGAGGTTGGCGTGGCCAATTTCCCGGCGGCCGGGCGCACGCAAAGGTTTCACTTCACCTACCGAGAAAGGGGGGAAGTTGTAAGCCAGAATAAATTTCTCATCGTGGTAATCCAGGGCATTGTCAACCAGGAGTTGGTCTTGTTTGGTGCCGAGGGTAAGCGAGGTAAGGGACTGGGTTTCGCCGCGGTTAAAAATAGAGGAACCGTGTGCGCCTGGCAGGTAATCCACCTCGCACCAGATGGGTCGAACCTCCGTTGTGGAACGGCCGTCGAGGCGTTTGCCGTCGCTGAGTGCCACATCCCGGATGATGTATTTTTTTGTTTTTTCGAAGTATCTGTCTGCTGTTGAAGCCCATTCAGCCCAGAATTCGTCGCCGAATTCGGTTTTGATTTTGCCGAGTGTCGCTTCTTTAATGGCATCGAGGGTTTCTTTACGGGTAGATTTGTCGCTTGCGCTGCGCGCGAGGGCATAGATTTCGTCGCTGGCGAGTTCGCTTATGCGTTTTTTCAGATCCTCGTTTTCGGGGAGTGCGGCGACTTCCCGTTTTTTGGTGGCTTTTTCTCCCACCATTTCGGCCAGGCGTTCCTGGGCTGCAATCATCACCTTGATTTGTTCATGGGCGGTTTTGAGCACTTCAATGAGTTCGTGTTCCTGGCATTCATTGGCTTCCCCTTCCACCATGGTGATGTCATTTTTGGTGGCAGCGACGATAAAATCGAGGTCGGCGCGTTCGAGGGCCTCGCGGCCGGGGTTTACCACCAATTTGCCGTCGATACGTGCGACGCGGCATTCTGCGAAGAGCGCTTCCACCGGTACATCCGAAACCGCCACAGCCGTAGATGCTGCCAGGCCAGCCAGGGCATCGGGCATCACATCTTTGTCTGCGGAAATGAGGGTAACGATGAGTTGGGTTTCGTTCATGTAACCATCGGGGAAGAGCGGGCGCAGGGCGCGGTCGATGAGGCGGCTGACCAACACTTCATAATCCGAAATGCGGCCTTCGCGGCGGAAAAAGTTGCCGGGAATTCGGCCGACGGCGGCAAATTTTTCCTGATAATCCACCGATAGTGGAAAAAAGGGTTGATCGGGTTTTGCTTTCCGGGCGCTAACAAAAGTAGCGAGCAGCATGGTGTTTCCCATGCGCAGCACACAGGAGCCATCGGCCTGGGTAGCCAGTTTGCCGGTTTCCAAAATAATTTCACGTCCATCCGGCAATTGGAGGGAAGTACTGAGCGGGATTTGTTTTCCCATAGCAATAAACAGGTTAATGCCCCGTATATTCCAGAAGGTGCAGACAAAAATTCAGGCGGGTATTGACGTGAAATGCCGTCATAATCGGGAGGAGACGTTCAAAAACCGAAACAACACACAAAGATGCAGGAACAAGGTTCGCCGGAAAATGATTCCAACTGCGTCTTTGTGTGGGGGAAAAGCGCTCCCCATTTTTGAAAATTTATGCCGCCTCTCCGATTGGGCCCTGAATGGTCTGAAACCTCTTATTGGAACAGCCGGAGCGTGTGAAAAATCAATCGACTTTAGAGCCTATTAAAAATTATATTATTCATTAATATGACAGTCTTTTTTTGCCATACGTCGTTCCTTTTTTTCGCCGTAATTAGTCCCATTATGGCTGCAAAAAGCGCCTAGTCTGGCTAAAAAATCCTTATCATATTAATAGAAAATATAAATTTTAATAGGCTCTATAAACAAAAATCCGGCGGACGGGAAAAATCCCCAACCACCGGATTTTGATTTCTTACTTACGAAGACCCAGTTTTTCGATCAGTGCGCGGTACTTGAAGATGTCTTTCTTCATATAGTACGACAGCAGGCTTTTTCGCTGGCCAACCATCGAAAGCAATGCCCGACGGGTGGAGTGGTCTTTTTTGTTGGTGCGCAAGTGAGCGGAGAGGCTCTCGATTCGGTACGTCAGCAACGCAATTTGTGCCTCTACGTTTCCAGTGTTTTTTGAATCGCCACCGTATTCTGCTACGATTTCGGCGATTTTCTCTTTGTTGTAATAAACTGCCATTGTGGATTTGTTACACCGGCCCTTTGGCCGATGGGGTGAATGAAATCACCAAAACCGAATTTCAAAGGGTCAAACGGCAGTTTTGCCTATCCATTCGATCTTAGCGGGGACAAAAATACGGCAATCGTTGTATTCTGTGCAAGATTATTTGAAAATTAAAGTAAAAATTTTTGGATTTTGAAATGCCCGGTTTCAGAAGAAATGTTTCTAGGGAAAAGAAGCCTGAATTGTTTTTTATATATTAAAAATATAGACATGTGACTGAGTTGCAGAACCAAACGACGTAAAAAAGGGGGGA
>JAGWYI010000248.1 GCA_018969455.1 Bacteroidota bacterium
ATGTGCATGGCCTGCATTTTTTGCAACAGCACTTCATACCGTTCTTCGCGCTGAGAGCCGCCCACGATTTCGCCGATGCCCGGGAACAAAATGTCCATGGCGCGTACCGTTTTGCCGTCTTCATTGAGACGCATGTAAAACGCTTTAATCGCAGCAGGATAATCGGTCAAAATCACCGGTTTTTTAAAGTGCTTTTCCACCAGATAGCGCTCGTGTTCGCTCTGTAAATCGGCGCCCCAGGCATCAATGGTGTATTGAAACTTGCCTTTTTTATTCGGGTTCGAATTTTTCAAAATATCAATCGCTTCCGTATACGTAAGGCGCTGGAATTCATTTCCGACAACAAAACGCAATTTTTCGGTCAAGGTCATCTCCGAACGCTGGTCCTGTGGTTTCGATTTTTCCTCTTCCAGCAGGCGTTCTTCCAGGATGCGCAGGTCATCGGCGCAATGGTCCAGGGCATATTTGATCACATATTGCAACATGGCCTCGGCGAGGTTCATGTTGTCGTTGAGGTCGGCAAAAGCCACTTCCGGCTCAATCATCCAGAACTCCGCCAGGTGGCGGGTGGTGTTGGAGTTTTCGGCGCGGAAGGTTGGTCCGAAAGTGTACACCGCGCCCAGGGCAGTTGCGGCCAATTCTGCTTCCAACTGACCGGAAACGGTCAAATTGGTGGATTTACCGAAAAAGTCTTGCTCGAAATCGATGGCGCCGGCTTCGTTGCGGGGCAATTTATCCAGATCCAGTGCCGTAACCCGGAACATTTCACCTGCGCCCTCGGCATCGCTGCCCGTGATGATGGGGCTGTGGAGGTTGACAAAGCCGCGGCTGTGGAAAAACTGGTGGATGGCAAAAGAAAGCGCATGCCGCACGCGGAAAATGGCGGCAAACGTATTGGTACGGAAACGCAGGTGTGCGTGTTCGCGCAGGAACTCGAGGCTTTGCTTTTTAGGTTGAAGGGGAAATTCTTCCGGGTTGCAATCGCCAAAAATGGTGATGGTATCGGCTTTCAGTTCAAATTTCTGGCCTTTCCCTTGTGATTCGATGAGGCTACCCTGTACGCCAATCGCTGCGCCAAAAGTGATGCGCTTGAGCAGAGCCGGATCGGTGTTTTCGTGGTCAACCACCACCTGGAGGTTGAACGAAGTAGACCCATCATTGAGGGCAATAAATTGGTTGTTTCTGAAAGCTTTTACCCAGCCTTTTACGATCAGTTCGGCGCCAATGGGCTCCGTGCCTTGAATTTCCTTGATTTTGATGTATTGCGCCATCCGTTCCCTGTTTGTGTTACCGTTTGGTGTTTTTAAACGCCGCAAAAGTAGCGCATTTGGTCAATTATCCTCCTTTAACCAGGTCTATTGTTATTTAATTCCCCAAAAACAGCCCTGATTCGGCTATTATCCGACAAGACGTTTTTTTTAATCCAGTGGATGTCGGCGATTAGCAAGCATATTGGATCTAGGAGTTCAATATCGCCTTATTTTTGGCATATCCCATTTTCTTCACCTTCAACATCTATAACCATGCTGAAAAACCTGCTTGCTTTTTTGTTTTGCCTGGCCTTTTCCCCGCTTTTTGGCCAATTCTACTACGAAAGTTATTTCTACAACTCAAGTCAACTTTCCCCTTGCCCTTTCAATCCAAATGTTCAGGTGGAAATACCGCCCAATTGGAACATTTATCAAACCCAGAACGGCGCCTGGGACGGCCCCATCGATTCCAGCCTGTGCCTGGAAGGTATCGGTTCTTTGTCGGGACTATCCATCGACCTTTCCCTAATCGACCCGCAACGCCCATTGTTCGTGTCTGCAAAAGCCATCGAATTCAGCCAATTACAGCCGCTTCCCCCCAACTCTATTTCTAACTTTCGTTTTCAAGCTTTTCTGTCGGATACTTCCATTCACCTTCAAACTGGTACCAATTGTAACCAGTCTTTATGTTCCGGAGCATTTATTGGAATCCATATACCCACCGATGTGCGCTTTCAAACCGCTACCATGCAACAAACAGGGATTTACCTTCAAAGCGATGCTTGCTTCCCCTCCGAATTTTTTCAGGATCAAACCCTGAATAATCTGGTACTCAAGTTCCAGTTTAAACCAGGTACGGTTTTAACATCGCAAAAACTCATGCTGCAATTTGCTCAAATCATTCAATCTTTCGACCCGCTGGTCAATACCATTACCGAAGTGGTCGCTTACCCGCAAAACCTCAACCCAAATACCGGGGCCTACGAGGTTAATGTAATTCAGGCTTCAAATGGAGGCGGTTTTAGTTCCAATTTTCTGATGTTGTATACGGCGCCTGGCTTTCCCAGTGCATCCAACCCTTCCTTTGTTGAGGCGCGCCCGGAACCCAACGAGGCGGAACAAAAAACGATTAACCTGATCGTAGAACCCTCTCAAAATCTTCAATTTCAACCGTTCACCTACCTGCGCGGCGCCCTCGTAAAAGACAACGACTCTTTGCGCCACGTCGCTCAACTCGTAAACAATGGCGGCGATATGTGTTTGAATTTTATCGACGTGGTTTTCACGCCCCTCACCGCTTATGTGCACAATGGCGGCACCATCGGCATGAACCACCCCATGTCCTGCATGCAGTTTCAAAACAAGAGTACCATGGAACTCGCAAACGGCGCTACCTTGCATTATGGCAACAACGGACTGGGTATGATGATCTTATGCTCGGGAAGTACGCTCAAAATCAACCCCGATGCCACCTTGCTGGTAGACGGTACCCTCAACCTGTCGGAATGCAACGACCTATTGCCGCCGCAACATTATTTTGTAGACCTACCCAAGGGGGCCCAACTGATTTTCACCAAAGACGCACGCATTTTTAACGGATACAGCAAGGGACAAGCCATGCACCTGAAAGTACGCATGTTGGGCGGCACGATCGACGACAGTGCTTTGCCTGCTGAAGACCGCAGCCGAATCGAGCGCATTTACCCGGAACCGGAAGAAAATTTGGCGGATAACTTGCAGGTTTCGCCGAATCCTTTTGAGACAGCCCTAATTCTGGAATGGAATGCCGCAGCGGCTGAAACGCTGCAAATAGATTGGCTGGATGTTCAAGGGAAAGTATGGTGGACAGAAAAGCGCTCCATGGAAAGAGGTATCAATGCATGGTCGTCGTCGCCCAATGTACCATCGGGGGTGTATTTTTTGCGGTTTTCGGGTGCTAAAGGGTGGTTTGTGCAAAAAGTGGTGCGGATGTAAGGCCGATTTTTAGCCGGGAATAATTATAAAACAGAGATAGGGGGCGCCTCAAAAGTTTCACTTTTGTGACGCCCCCTTGTTATGTCGAACGCTGGTGCTTGATCATTTATACCAGGATTCGCCGGATTTTGTGGATAAATCGGGATGGATTTCGCTGATTTATAATGATTTATAAAGATCGTTATGCACAAAATCTGGCGGCGTAAAGTATAAATAGAATACGGTACAAGCACAGGATTTTATTTCGATTAAAAAGTACAAATTCTGAATTTATGCATGATGTGCTATCTTTACTCCAAATTCATTCCCATGAAAGCATTTCTCGCCCTTGGGCGCTGGTTCTTTGCCATCCCCTTTGCCCTTTTCGGGTTAATGGATCTGATGGGCGCCCAACAAATCGCTGAAAAAACTGTTCCCAACTACCTGCCTTTCAAGGAGTTATGGGTATATCTCTCTGGTGTTGCCTTAATTCTGGGCGCAGTCAGCATGCTTTTGGGGAAATACGACCGTTGGGGCGCAACCGGAATTGCTGTTTTTTTATTCCTCATGATCGGATTGCTTCACGTACCAGGCGCCATTTCGGGCGGTATGCTCTCTGAAACATCCATGACCAACTTATTGAAAGATATGAGTTTGGCTGGAGCGGCCTTGCTGTATGCCCAGCATTTCGGAAAGCCCGATTTTGAAAACAATTGAAATGAAATTTAGGATGCCTTTCCGGCGCCTCGAAGGATCTTTTGTTCGATGTTCGTAGTAGAATACCCTGCCACAAACGGCAAACTCAATACCTGCCCGCCTTTTTCCAATACCCAATCAGAGCCTACAATTTGTTCGGGTTTCCAATCGCCTCCTTTTACCAGAAAATCGGGAGAAATTGCCCGGATAAGTTCCAAAGGGGTATCCTCCTCAAATACTACCACCGCATCTACTACCTGCAACGCAGCCAACAAGTGGGTGCGGGTTTCTTCATCGTTGATGGGACGGGTTGGGCCCTTTAATCGTCGAACTGAATTGGCGCTGTTGAGCCCTACAATCAGGCGTTCACCCAGGTCGCGCGCGTCTGAAAGGTAATGCAAGTGTCCATAATGCAAAATATCAAAACAACCGTTCGTAAACACCACCCGTTCGCCCAGGGCGCGCCAGGCCTTTAGCGTTTCTTGTATCTGGTTGATATCCTGTATTTTAAAATGGATTTCCTCAAATGCATTCATGATCTGTTATTTTCGATTTAATATGGGCAACAAGATCAATGACAGCACACCTGCCACCAAATTGTAAAGGATCTGAATAGCAAAAAATGCAATGTTGGCATAGGAAAATGCATCACTTCCGGCAATCCCGTAAATGGCCAAACCTGCAATGGCCAATGCGTGAAAGGAGCCCATTCCACCGGGAGCGGGTATCACGAAGCCCAAAGTCCCAAACACAAAAATCATTAAGGCTGCACTTGCCCCTAAATGAGAAGTTGGAGGAAATGCCTGTAAATTGAAATAACATTGCAAATAGAACATCAACCAGATGCCCAAAGAATAAGCTAAAAACAAAAAGGGGCGCTTCAGCCGAAATACACTGCGCAAACCCTCCCAAAATCCCAGCAACATCCCTGCCATTTTTTGAATTAGGCCGATCTGCATGAGGCGGTTCCGCAACAGGTAAATCACGGATGCCGCAACCAAACACATGCACGCAATACCCCACAAAATCGGATTTTGCCAAATGGGTGTATGCGCACGCCCTTGGTTATGGCTGATAAAATCGGCCAGGGTTTGTCCTTCAAAAATAAAAGCCAAACCCACTACCAATCCCAAACACAAAAAATCAATCAATCGGTCAACCACCAGGGTGCCCATAACCTTTTCAAGCGGGATTTGCTCATATCGGGCCAACGTTCCTGCGCGTACCACCTCGCCAATGCGCGGGAAGCCTAAATTGGCAAAATAACCCAACAGGATGGGTAAAAAACTGTTGAACAAGCGCACAGAGTGCCCCATAGGCGCCAACAACATTTGCCAGCGCAAAGCGCGAAACAGATTGCTCACCGTAAAGGCTGCCACCACTGCAAACATCCAACCCAGGTGAACCGTGGCAAAATCGTTCAACAACTTGTCAAGCAAACTGCATTGATCCAATGGCGTACCGTCGAGTTTGCACTGCTCCTGATATGCTGTATTCTGACTTCGGAATACCAGCGCCATGATTCCAAGACCAAGACCTAAAAAAACAATAAATTGTGCGACTTTTTTCACCATATTTCCTGTTTTGCCGGTCTTTTACACATCCACTGGAGCCGGTTTTCTGTTTTCAATCGCTGGGTGATAGATCCAGAAACCAATGAACAAGCCTGGATGCTAGCAACCTACAAAATCACCGCAAAGGTGTGCAAATTTCGTCAGAAATAATCCAGCAAAGTCCATTTCTGCTTTAAGAATGCGGTCGCGCAGGCGCTGGTGCACTGGCATGGTAATCACGTTGAATGCGCTCGGCATAATCGTCAAGCAAAGCCAATACACGCTCACGCCGGGCGGCCCGGACGATCAATCCGATATGGTGAGATTTACTGTTCATGCGCCAGCATATTTCCGGATCCTGAAACTGGCTGTCATCAGGACGTTCCTGACGTGTCAGGGAAACTATAATCCCCGCATAATCTTTGCGCTGCTTGGGCAATTTGTATTTTTCTCCTTGCGCAACTGCGGCCTCCAGGCGCGCCCATTCATACCAAATATTAATACCTGAAGATGCCTCTACCATGTCGGCCAAGTGCGCGCCGCCTACTCGTGCAGAGGTTTCCAGGAAGTAAAATGCACCTGTTTCGTGATTCTTGATGTATTCTGTGTGGCTTGCACTGGTTTGCATCCCGAAAGCCGACATGACTTTGGTATTGAGGGCCAACAATTTTTTTTCATCATCCGATGCAAAAGGAACAATGGAACTCCGGAAAATACCACCCCCATGTGCCACTTCAAACGGAGTAGACAAATATACCGAGGCGCGTTCGAAAATGATTTTCCCGTTTTCCGAAAGTGCATCCACATGGTAAACATCACCAGGCTTGAATTGCTCCACCAAAAAACGATGCCGGTCGCCCCCCAGGGTGTCAAGATGCTCCCAAAGTGCCTCCCGGGTTTCCACTTTCTTCATACCGGTTGCCGAGGCTTGCCCCCGTGGTTTTATAATCCAGGGGCCCGGATTTTGATCAATAAATGTATTGATGTCTTCGTCGTTGAACAAAGGCGAAAATCCGGGAACGGGA
>JAGWYI010000249.1 GCA_018969455.1 Bacteroidota bacterium
CAGTGATCCCTTTTTCCCGTCCGCTTATCCTTGCCTCCAAAAGTCCGCGCCGTGCCCAATTGTTGCAGGAGGCCGGTTTTGATTTTCAAATTGCCACTTTCGATGTAAATGAGGATTTCGCTTCCGACACGCCGGTGGAAGCGGTGGCAGAACAGCTGGCCATTCGGAAAGCCGAAGCGGCCCGCCATTTGTGCGTAGATGGCGCAGTGGTGCTCTCGGCCGATTCGGTGGTCATCCTTGACGGCGAAATTTTCAACAAGCCGGCCGATTACGCCGAGGCATATCGGATGATTGAGGCCTTGTCGGGTCGGCAACACACCGTGGTTACGGGCGTTTGCCTGCTGGGCGCCGAAAAAACCGTTTCCTTTTCCAGTCAAACGCAGGTATGGTTTGCGCCCTTGAGCCCCGAGGAAATGGATTATTACATTCAAACATGCAAACCGTACGACAAGGCCGGCGCTTATGGCGTTCAGGAGTGGATCGGTCATTGTAAAATTACGCGCATCGAAGGCACCTATACAAACGTTATGGGATTGCCGGTAGATCGGGTATATGCCGCCCTTCGGGAATTTCAGCCGGCATAAAACCTTGATTATGAAGCGGATTTGTTTTACTGTAACCAATGATCTCAGTTACGATCAGCGCATGCAGCGCATTTGCCGCAGTTTGCAGGCAGCTGGTTACGCCGTGACGCTTGTCGGCCGAAAATTGCCCAACTCGGTTGCCCTCCATCCGGAGTCGTTCAAACAGGTTCGTTTGAATTGTTTTTTTCGAAAAGGTCCGCTGTTTTACGCAGAATTCAACCTGCGTTTGTTTGTCTGGCTGCTGTTTCACGCCTGGGACGCGGTGGGCACGGTGGATTTCGATACCCTTCCTGCGGGCGCCTGCGCAGCGGGCTTGCGCAGGAAAAAGCGCGTTTTTGATGCCCATGAATATTTCACGGAAGTTCCGGAGCTCATTGGTCGGCATCGGATTCAGGCGATCTGGCGAACCGTGGGGCGCATTTTTCTGCCTTTTTACAAACACGCCTATACCGTTGGTCCGGCCCTGGCGGCGATTTTTACCGAAATACATGGCATTCCATTCGAGGTGGTGCGCAATGTGCCCGTTTTGCAGGAAAAAGAACCCGATTTGATTGTTAGAACGCCACGCGTACTGCTTTATCAGGGCGCATTGAATGCAGGTCGCGGGATAGAGGCCATGTTAGAAGTCATGGCTTATTTGCCAGAATTTGAGCTATGGCTTGCCGGTGAAGGAGATTTGTCACAAACATTGCGCTCCCTTGCACACGCTCGTGCGTGCGAGGCGCAAGTAAAGTTTTTGGGACATATCAGCCCTGATGAATTAAAAACGCTTACACCAAAAGCATGGCTCGGTCTTAATTTGCTGGAAAACAAGGGCTTATCCTATTATTATTCCCTAGCCAACAAGTTTTTCGATTATGTACAGGCTGGAAGGCCCGTTCTCACCCTGGATTTTCCTGAGTATCGGGCACTGAATGCTGAATTCAAAGTAGCATTGCTTGTTCCCGACCTGGAACCCCGGAAATTGGCTCAAACCATCAGGGAATTGGCAGAAAACCCGATGCTGTATCAAACATTACAGAAAAATTGCCTGGAAGCACGAAAGTTCTGGAATTGGGCACACGATGAACAGATTTTGCTACGGGTTTGGCAGGATGCACTGGTTTAAGGCCAGTCAATGACCACGCCGGCATAAGCCAATCCACCGCCAAAACCAAACAGCATCACCTTATCGCCCGATTTCAGGAGGCCTTTTTCAATGCCGTTGCCCAAGGCAAGTGGGATTGAAGCAGAGGAGGTATTTCCAAAGTCTACAATGCTTTCCAAAAATCGACTCATCGGGATTCCGGTTTCATTGCTCAAGGCTTCCAAAATTCGCAAATTGGCGCTGTGTGGAACCAGCCAATCAATTTGATCCAGTGTAATTCCATTTTTTTCCGCCAGTACTTTAATTTGTTCACTTACGGTTGTAACAGCCCATTTGAACACTTTGCGCCCATTCTGGACAATTTTGCCACTCTTTACCACTTCAACACCATTAATCACATCGGCAAAACCTGAAATATACAGGTCAGCCCCCCCTTCGCCGTATGCACCTGTTACACTGCGTCCGAGGTTACCATGTTCAGCGGCTTCAATGAGTACAGCCCCAGCGCCATCACCAAACAACACACAAGAACTTCGATCGGTAAAATCGGTAACACGAGTCAGGTTATCCGCGCCAATAACCAAAATTTTGCGGTAATTGCCCGATGCAATCAGTCCTTGTGCCACCACAACAGCATAGGTAAATCCGGCGCAGGCTGCATAAATATCCATGGCGCCAGCTGTCAAGCCCAATCGGTATTGCACCTGACAAGCCATACTCGGCATAGGCTGATCGGGTGAAACGGTGGATACCAATACCATATCCACATCTGCCAGGGAAGTTCCGGATCTTTTTTCCAAATCACGTGCTGCTTCCACACACATGTCGCTCGTGAATTCGCCTTCTGCTGTATAATGCCGAGATTTAATGCCTGTTCGGCTTAAAATCCACTCCTCATTGGTCTCCACGATGGACATCATGTCTTGATTGGTAACAATTTTTTGGGGCGCATAGAAGCCCAATGCTGTCAAACGTGATTGCATGATCATAAGGTTATATAGCCAGACTTTGTAGGCCGAGGCTTGGTGAAAGGAATGCCTTGTGGTGGAAAGGCGGCAATTAAAGGAATGGCTGTATGTGGATCAGGGATGGATTTTGGCC
The DNA here is from genome assembly GCA_018969455.1 of Bacteroidota bacterium. Classification (GTDB taxonomy): domain Bacteria; phylum Bacteroidota; class Bacteroidia; order Chitinophagales; family Saprospiraceae; genus M3007. The sequence continues at coordinate 2,773 of JAGWYI010000249.1, forward strand.
GATGGCACAAGGCAAAAGTAAATTACAAAAAGTTTATTCTGAAAGATTAATGACTAATAAAAATTGCAAAATTTTATTTTTTATAAAATAAAAATAGGCTTTTTCTGTGTTTTGTGTTCAAAAGATAAAATATAAAAGTTGAATTCGAATCAAATGTGAAATTAAATATTTATAGGGCTGGGGATGCCAAATAATATTGTGTTATGTGCAGGGTAGATTCTTATTTGAGAAATAAAATTTTCAAGGCTTGAGTCCCCAGCAAATTCGATCGTTTCCATTTAAATCCTGGAGCAATTGGACCTGGGAATATCCTTGATGAAGCATCAGACGGGCTACGGCATTGGCATGGAAGGTATTGCATTCAAAAAACAAGGCAGCGCCAGAATCAAGATGCAAATGCGCAAATTGTGCAATTTTTTTGTAAAACAGCAATGGATCCTCATTGGGGACAAACAATGCCAGGTGGGGTTCAAATTGTTGCACCTGCATACCAACATGGTTTAATTCGGAGTACGGAATATAGGGCGGGTTGCTTACAATGGCCGACAGTTTGGGCAGTTCGGGTTTCGGGACAGGATTTAGGATGTCCATTTGCCAAAATTGCCAGGAATTGGGTGGCAGCAAGTTGGCGGCATTGGTTTGTGCAATTGCCAGAGCATCGGGATCTACTTCAATTCCAAACAGTTGAATGCCTGGGTATTTGGCCTTCAAAGCAATGCCAATGCAACCGCTGCCCAGCCCGATGTCGAGGATAGTGGGTTGAGGCCATTTTTTGTCTTTCAGGAAGCGGAGCACCAAGGCTACCAGTTCTTCCGTTTCCTGGCGTGGGATCAGTACATCAGGGGTAACGATGAAATTCAAGCCAAAGAATTGCGCTGTTCCAAGTACATATTGAACCGGCTCTCCCTGATCGAGTCGATGCATGATGTTGTCCAGATATTCCAATTTGTTTTCAGATAAAGAGGCAGTGTTTAAAGCGCCAAGCTTGATGCCGAATGCGTCTTCGAGGACAATTCGGGCCATTGCCTTGGCTTCTCCTGCTCCATATTGTGGGCTTAGGCGAAGTGCAATTTGTTGAAATGCGTCAGATGCCTTCATGACGCAATTATTCGAAAAGTGCAGTTTGGGTTTGCGTCAGTTCGCTCAGGTTTTCAGACAAGTCATTTGTATCGGCCGGGGCCGGATCGACCAGGAGGCGTTTGACAACACGCAATTGATGGGTATATCGGCTTTGTTCTTTGTTAAAAATGCCAAAATGGTCTAATTTATCAATCCGGACTTTACCTGATGCATGAATGATGTGGCAATCGGGCAGGATGATGCCAACATGAGCGATCTGGCCTTTTCCGGAATCAAAAAATGCCAAATCACCAGGTTCGCATTGTTCCAGGAAATCGACAGGTCGGCCCTGGGTAACTTGTTGGGAGGCGTCTCTTAGCAAGCGGATTCCGGCTATTTTATACACCATTTGTGTCAGTCCGCTGCAGTCGATTCCAAAAGGTGATCTGCCCCCCCACAAGTATGGGGCATGGAGGTATCTTTTGGCAATTTTGACAATCCAATCGGTACTCAAACGTGCTTTTTTGGGTGTAATGACCGTTCCTGAGAACTGGTACGATTGTTCGCCCAATTGGCAGCGCAAACCATCATACCGGGGCAGGACGGCGCCGAGCGTTAGCGGAATAAAATGGTCGGAGGCCATCAGGCCTTCCACCAGGGACAAGTTGAGGGTTTGATCGTCGGTATAAGCATCAAACTCGCTGGGGGTGATGCGTTTAAGTTGTTTTCCATCTACCCAGCCCATATACCCATCCCAGGCGCACACGATGTGCACCCAATTGTCTTTTCGCTCCATCACTTCAATGGTTTCGCCAAACAAAAGTTGGGTAACCATCTCACTTTTGTCGGATGGAAGGGCGCGTACAGGCGCAATACTTACTTGACAAGCGGCGTATTCCATATCCGGATGTTGGTCACGAAGAACTGGGGTAGGGATTAAATTGACTTGAAGTATTTAAAGTTGTGTTGATATTCAATATTTTGCAAGCTTTCGTAGATTAGGCGAATCAAATTATTCACATCGTCTTTGTGCGCCATTTCCACGGTTGTATGCATGTACCGCAAGGGGAGAGAGATTAGCGCGGATGGAGTTCCTCCTCTTGCATAAGCGAATGCATCTGTATCGGTTCCAGTGGTTCGGGATGAGGCCTCACGCTGGAACGGAATGTTTTTGTTTTCGGCGGTTTGAACAATTAAATCGAGCAAATTATTGTGTACTGCCGGGGCATAGGTAACCGAGGGGCCCTGGCCGCATCGCACATCGCCATGTTTTTTCATGTTGATCATAGGCGTATGCGTGTCGTGGGTAACATCTGTTACGATGGCAACATCGGGATTGATTCGGTAAGCGATCATTTCCGCACCACGCAATCCGACTTCTTCCTGTACCGAATTAACCACATAAAGGGTGTAAGGCAAGGATACTTTGTTTTCTTTCAACAACCTTGCCACCTCTGCAATGCAAAATCCGCCCATGCGGTTGTCGAGTGCGCGACCGGTATAATAACGGTCATTCAGCACCGTAAATTCATCCTGGAATGTAACAACACAGCCCACGTGAATGCCCAGATTGCTTACCTCTTCCCGGTCTTTTGCGCCAATATCGATGGTAATGTTTTCTACAGCAGGAGCAAGATTGGCATCTTTATCCGTTCGGGTATGAATGGCTGGCCATCCGAAAACCCCTGGAATTTTGCCACCTTTACGAAGGTGAATCCACACCCGCATGGAAGGGGCAATGACGTGGTCGCTTCCTCCGTTTCGAATTACATGAATAAAACCGTCGTCGGTGATGTAATTGACAAACCAGGAAATTTCGTCGGCATGGCCTTCAATCACCACTTTAAAATCCTTACCTGGGTTGATGATACCATACGCGGTTCCGTATGGATCAATTTCCCATTGATCAACAAATGGTTGAATGTACTCGAGCCAGAGTTGTTGACCAGAGGATTCGAAACCGGTAGGAGAGGCATTATTCAGATAACGCTGAAGAAAATTTTCCGATGCTGGAGTGATTAGTTGCATATGATTAAAATTTTGAGAGGTTTGGGGCATTTTACAGAGGTGAAAGGGAATTTTTGTTTTTACTTTAAAAGAGATTGGGTTTTAAGGAGGTATTGGCGTGGGTATGCGTTGTTGGAGTTAAAAAGCCTGGCTTGGGGCTGTCAGGCAAACAGTGCGCCCCAGCCATCCGGGTTTTCGCGCCATTTTTTTAACGTTTCAGAATCATCGGGGGCTATGTAACCGGAAGCGACAGCCTGTTCAATCAATATGTCGTAATGCGTTAGGGTCCTGAATGGGATGCCTTTTTCCGCGAAGGCGCGCGAAGCTTTGTCAAAACCGTATTGAAACAATGCTAATACGCCTGCAATTTCCGCCCCGGCATCTTGGAGTGCTTCAACAGCAGCCAGGCAGCTTCCGCCGGTGCTTATCAAATCTTCTATAACCAGGATGCGGGCTGCTGCAGGCAGTTCACCCTCAATTTGATTTCTTCTGCCATGGTCTTTTGCTCCGGAACGTACATATAAAAAAGGCAATTGCAGTCGGTCGGCCAACAGCGTTCCATGGGGAATTCCCGCAGTTGCGACACCTGCGATGGCATTGATTGTTCCAAATTGTGGGGCCTGTTCTACCAGA